>DAIELO010000007.1 GCA_027341705.1 Caryophanales bacterium | reverse complement strand
AATATGTGCTTAGTGGGGAAAAGGAATACTTGGCTCAAGCTACATTTGGGTTTGCCACTGATACGCAGGATGCAACGGGTCAGGTTATTGAGGTGGGTGATCCTTCCCATTTAACGGAACAGCGCGTTACTGAGGTCTTGTCACAGTTTGTGGGCACTTTTTCGCAGACACCACCACAATTTTCGGCCTTGAAAATTGACGGGAAGCCTGCTTATACTTGGGCGCGTCAGGGTATGGAAGTAGAGCTTAAATCGCGTCTTATCACTATTGATGCTATCCGCATAGAAAGTATTATTCTAAATCAAATGGCATATCAGGTTAGTTTTCATGTAGCCTGCAGTAAAGGCACATACATACGGACACTTTGTCATGATTTGGGTAAAAAATTAGGAGTGCCGGCGCACATGTCCGCCTTGCAGCGAACAAAGTCTGGACTATTTTCAATTGCACAAGCTCACTCAATTGCCAGCGTACAAGAAAATGGTTGGCAAGTAGTGTTGCCACCAGAAATGGGTATCGAAAGTTTACCTAAAGTTCATTTTGATACTGAGTTAGCGAAGAAAATTTTTCATGGTGTGGCGGTATTTATCAGCATCAGTCATGATCAGCATACGCTGTCAAATCTGCATGATGCAAAGATCGTGCGGGTGCATGATTTGAATGAACGACTCATTGCCATTTGTGTAGTTCATATGCATATGAATGATATGATTGAATTCCGCCCGCAAAAAGTTTTTTCGAATGCCGAGGTGGACTTTTGAGTATGCAAGAGCCATTTGTGTATTTAACTTCTCCTGTTCAAATTCATGATTCAACGCCGCGCACATTTGCTATCGGCAAATTTGACGGACTGCATGTTGCTCATCAAGTGGTGATTCGACAAGCTGTCGCGTCGGCCGAGGCTACCAATACGATGCCTTGCGTATTCACGTTTTCACCACATCCTCGAAATGTGCTTACGGGTGATCCAGCATATGAAAAAATGCTGACGCCTCCTTATGAGCGTGTGGAAGTGGCTAAGAGTTTTGGTGTAAAAGAAATGTACATCGCCAATTTTAACGCTTCATTTCGCGCGCAAAGTGCCGAAGAATTCATGATCAATTACTTACTTCCGTTAGGTGCTAAGCATTTGGTGATTGGGTATAATTTTCGATTTGGCAAAAATGGCGCGACAGACGCTTCCGGTCTTAAATTGATTGCGAATCAATGGGGGATTACTGTCGATGTGATTGATTCTGTCATTGATCATGGACAACCTGTGAGTAGTTCGCGAATTCGCGCGTATTTAGAGAGTGGAGCGGTGTCTAGTGCTGCTGAGTTATTGGGTAGACCTTACCGCGTGCGTGGGGTAGTGGTCAGAGGGGATGCGCGTGGACGTAGCATCGGGTTCCCCACTGCGAACCTAAGAGCAACTGAACAGTACGTTTTACCAAAAGTTGGAGTATATGTGGTTGATGTTAGGGTATTGGCAACGGTGTATAGAGGAATGATGAATTTAGGATACCGTCCGACGGTGGATAATGCGGGACATTTGTCAATGGAAGTGTATTTATTAGATTTTGATGGTGACTTATATGGACAAGAATTAATGGTCGATATGCTTGAATTTATCCGCGATGAACAAAAATTCGCCTCTCTTTCTGACCTTCAAGCACAATTGCAAAAAGATCGCGATTTCGCCCGAAGTTGGTCTTGAATTTGATCGTTTTTCCTTTACTCGCGAAATTCGGAAGTGTATACTTATAAACATTGTCTCATACTAAATGATAGCATTTAGGTGACCTTTGGCCTGTCATTTCAAAGTTTACGCGACTTCGCGGTAGACCGCAACCTCGGCGGATACTGGGTAGTTCGCATATTGGCAGGGAAAATTGAGGAGGTAATTATTGATGGCTCTTACGCCAGACCGCAAGTTGGAAATTATTACGGATTTTGCAGTACACGAAGGGGACACTGGTTCTCCGGAAGTCCAGGTGGCGTTGCTCACCGAACGTATTAACTACCTGAATGAACATTTTAGAACGCATAAAAAAGATCATCATTCTCGACGTGGGTTATTTAAGATGGTGTATCAACGCGCTCATTTGCTTAGGTACTTGCGTGAACATGACATCAATCGTTATCGGACACTTATTACCCGTTTGGGATTGCGTAAGTAAAGATTGAAGCGGGGTAATTCCCGCTTTTTTCTGTCATTTTTGATCGTGAGAGGAGGTTTTGGTTTGGCATTTTATCAACGAACAACACTTGGTGGAAGACCTTTAGTGCTCGAGACGGGAAGACTAGCCAAACAAGCGAATGGTGCTGTTCTTGTTTCTTATGGAGATACTGTTGTATTGGCAACAGTCACTGCCTCTAAAAACCCTACACCACTTGATTTTTTCCCTTTGACAGTTAACTTTGAAGAGCGCCTTTATGCAGTAGGTAAGATTCCTGGGGGATTCATTAAACGAGAAGGTCGCCCTAGTGAAAAAGCGACTTTGGCTTGTCGCTTGATTGATCGACCTATTCGACCGCTATTTCCTGACGGGTACCGCCACGATGTGCAAGTAGTGGTGTTGGTGCTTTCGGTTGATCAGGATTGTGCCCCTGAAATTGCCGGCATGATTGGTGTGTCTGCGGCACTTGGTGTTTCTGATGTGCCGTTTAATGAACCGATTGCAGGTGTGATTGTAGGGCGAATTAATGGTGAGTTTGTCGTGAATCCTACGCATGCACAGGTTGAAGAAAGTGAGATGCACTTAGTTGTAGCAGGAACCAAGGACGCCATTATGATGGTGGAGGCGGGAGCAAAAGAAGTATCTGAAACAGTGATGCTTGATGCGATTGTGTTTGGTCATGAAGAGATCAAGCGTATCATTAGTATGGAAGAATTACTGATTGCAGATGCAGGTAAACCAAAGATGTCGGTGATTGTTCGCAAGAACGAC
Organism: Caryophanales bacterium; assembly: GCA_027341705.1. The sequence goes on along the minus strand of DAIELO010000007.1, from coordinate 17,449 downwards.
GAGACGATTGAAAATTTGGTTCGAGTTTATGCAACGGACAAGCTTAGAAGCGCGATTTATCAGGCTGAAAAGCATGCGCGTCAAGAAGCAATTGATGCAGTGGTAGATGAAACAAAACTGTATTTTGCGGAACAATACTCGGAACAATACGCTGAGCATGCGAGTGATATCAGCGATGTACTGCACAGTATCGTGAAAGAAGAGGTACGCAGAGCTATTTTAGTTGATGGTATGCGTCCCGATGGTCGTTCACTTGATGAAATTCGCCCGATTACAGTAGAGGCAGGAATATTGCCGCGTACGCATGGGTCTGGGTTATTTACCCGAGGACAAACGCAGGCTTTGTCTGTGTGTACGTTGGGGGCGCTTGGTGATGTGCAGATTTTAGATGGTATCAGCCTAGAAGAAAGCAAACGCTTCATGCATCACTACAATTTTCCGCCTTTTTCAACAGGGGAGGCGCGCCCGCTTCGTCCACCGAGTCGCAGAGATATTGGACACGGTGCATTGGGGGAACGTGCGCTTGAACCGATCATACCGAATGAGGATGAATTCCCGTATACGGTTCGTTTAGTATCGGAGGTACTCGAATCGAATGGTTCCTCTTCACAAGCTTCCATTTGCGCATCCGTGCTGGCTTTAATGGATGCAGGAGTGCCAATTAAAGCGCCTGTAGCAGGAGTGGCAATGGGACTCGTTAAAGATGGCGATCAAGTGGCAGTGCTAACAGATATACAAGGCATGGAAGATCACTTAGGCGACATGGACTTTAAAGTAGCGGGTTCTTCACAAGGCATTACCGCTTTACAAATGGATATTAAAATTGGTGGCATAACCCCTGCTATTTTAGAGCAAGCATTGGAGAAGGCGCATGCAGGCAGGATGTTCATTTTAGAGAAAATGTTACAAGCTATCAATGAGCCAAGGGAGAATTTATCTCCTTATGCGCCTAAGATTATCACGATGAAAATCAATCCAGACAAAATCCGAGAAGTGATCGGTCCTGGTGGACGCGTGATTAATAAAATCATCGAAGATACTGGTGTGAAAATTGACATTGAACAAGATGGTCGTGTGTTTATATCTACGCCGAATCAAGAAGCCGGGGAAAAGGCACGTGAAATTATCGAGGGTATTGTCCGTGAAGTGATAGTGGGCGAAACTTACGATGGCAAAGTGATGCGTGTCGAGAGCTATGGTGCATTTATTGAGATTTTGCCTGGTAAGGAAGGGCTAGTACATGTATCTCAGCTTGGGGCTGAACGCGTGAAAAGCACGGAAGACGTTGTAAAAATTGGCGATTCATTGAGGGTCAAGGTGACTGAAATTGATGGCCAGGGCAGGATTAATCTTTCTCATCGCGAAGCATTGCGCGACGCCGGTGTTGAGGTAGCAGAAGCAGTTAGTCGACCGGAGCGCAATGAGCGAAGTGATGGGAATCGGGGACCTCGCAGAGAAGGATCTCACAATCGCAATGGTGACCGTAAGGGATCACATGATCGTCCGGAGCGGCCTCATACTCCGGTGAACCGCTAGTAGTATAAGATTTGCAAAATAATTGTAATGAATGGGCAGCCAAATAGGCTGCTTTTGTTATTTTTTTGCTGGTATTGGCAAACACTTTTCTATAGGGGAAGGTGAATGCAAAGTTGAAGATTAAAATTGTCGCACGACTGTTGATCATCATCATGATGTTGTTAATGTTGTCCACTTGGACATTGGGAAACGCCAAACAAAATGAATTTCATGCAACACCGGCTAATACCTTATTGAACCAAGTGGCGCAGGCTTACCAAAGTCCACCTATTAGTGCGCGCGTGGATTCTGTGTGGAAGCTAATACCTGCTTTGAATGGTACGAAGTTGAACATTACAAAAACCATGAATGGTTGGAACGCACAGGAACCCGGGGCTACTTTACTGGCTTTTGATCAGATTTCTCCCGCAGTGGACACAGTTGCATTTAAAGATATCCCAATTTATCGTGGCAATCCATTAAAGCGACAAATCGCTTTAATGTTTAACGTAGCTTGGGGTGAAGAGTATCTGCCTAAAATAGTAAGTATCCTGAAAAATCAGCACGTGAAAGCTACCTTTTTTATAGATGGGAAATGGGCTTCTACGCACCAAATAATGTTGCGTGAATTAGTAAAGGCAGGAATGGAACTGGGTAATCACGGCTATCAGCATCATTTGTTTAGCAAAATGTCTAAACTTCAAATGATGACAGACATGTCTAAGACCAATGCGATCATCAAATCAATAACTGGTACATCGCCTATTTTGTTTGCACCACCCGCTGGTGATTTTAATACTTTAGCGGTAAAGGTGGCGGCTGGATTAGGGATGAAAACGGTGCTTTGGACGGTGGATACGGTGGATTGGCGTCGTCCACAGCCTGAGGTAATTGCGATGCGCGTGTTAATGAAAAAAACGCCTGGTGTGCTTGTGCTAATGCATCCGACGTTGCCAACTACATCAGCGTTACCAGTAATTATTGATAATTTACAAAAGGAAAAGTATCAAATTGTCAGTATGAGTGAATTGCTAAATCCCAATCGTCCGCGGCCTAATAATTTGCAAGAGGCTTTAGATGGCTTGAGATCCCCTTAATAAGTTGATATAGTGAGGTCAGTTTGCATCGGGGTCAATTAACAGTGCATTAAGGAGGAAACATTTGGTACAGCGATATACGCTTTCTAACGGTATCCGATTAGTTTATGATGAACTTCCTTTTCTACGATCTGCAAGTATTGGGGTCTGGATTGGTACAGGTTCTAGAGATGAATCTTCGCAACTCAGTGGTATCTCTCATTTTTTAGAGCATCTGTTTTTTAAAGGAACAACAAAATATCATGCTAGACAGTTAGCGGAATTATTCGATCAAATAGGCGGTCAAGTCAATGCGTATACGACCAAAGAATACACCAGTCTGCACGTTAAAGTCCTCGATGAGCACGCAGAATTAGCGCTCACTTTGCTTTCAGAGATGTTGTTTGACTCGATCTTTGCACAAGATGAGATGGAGCGCGAAAAGAGCGTCATTATGGAAGAAATTAAGATGTATGAGGATAATGCAGAAGAAGCGGTGCATGATTGGATTGTAGAAAAGTCTTTTGCTGGTCATCCGCTAGGGGTGAATATTTTAGGGACTGAGGCACACTTGCGCAGCTTTGTCCGTCAAGATGTGATTGATTATATGGAGAATCGTTATACGCCCGATCAGATGGTGATATCGGTAGCAGGACGTTTTGATGTACAAAAATTGATCTATCTTGTGCAGGAGAAGTTTGGCCACTTACAACGTACGCGCAAGGAACTGGTATCGGGGCAACCGATATATAAGCAGGCCAATATTTTTGATCCGCGTCCCATTGAGCAAACTCATGTGTGCTTGGCACTTCCAGGGTATGCTTACTCAGATCCTCGGATTTATGCGTTAGCTCTATTAAATCACGTGTTGGGTGCTAGTTCGAGTTCACTTTTATTTCAAGAAATTCGCGAAGAGCGGGGTCTAGCCTATAGCGTGTTTTCTTACCATAGTGCATTTCGCGACACGGGATTATTTACTATTTATTATGGCTGTTCACCAGACCAAGCCACTGACGTGATGCAATTGATACAAAATATCATGGATCGTTTGCGGCGAGTTGGGATGGCTGAGGGGGAACTGCAAAAAGCGAAAATCCAGCTTATCACTTCATTCTGGCTGAGTCATGAGAGCCCCGCCAGTAGAATAGGTCGCATGGCAAAAAATGAACTGTATTTTGGACAACAGGTGGAGCCTGAGGAAGCGGTCGCAAAAATGCAGGAAGTGACGCTTGGAGATGTACAGATGATCATTCAAGAACTGCTGAGTTCGCCTATGTCATTTGTAGCATTAGGACCAAAGGAACATTCATTTTTTGCAAATCTTTAATAGGAGCATGATTGGTGGATACGTTGCGTTATTTTGAATGGGTACCTGGTTTGGATCATCAAAAATTGCAACTGCCCATTCGGCAAACTGCGGGTTCTGCAGGCTATGACCTTTTTTCAAGCAATGATGTGGCCATCGCTCCCAATGAAATTAAATTGGTTCCCACGGGTGTCCGAGTCAAATTGCCAGAAGGGGAATTTTTAGCTGTGTATGCTCGTAGTAGTCTTGCATTAAAACATCATTTGCTTTTGGCGAATGGGGTGGGAGTGGTTGATGCAGATTATTATGACAACCCAGATAACGGCGGCGAAATCTTTGTTCCGCTTTGGAACGCGGGATTAGAACTAGTAGTGCTGCCGCGCGGTGAGCGAATTGCACAAGGTATTTTTACGCAGTTTCTCATCAGTGCGGCAGACGAAATAACAAACACAAGCAAACGACAAGGTGGCTTTGGGTCCACAGGCAGCAGGTAATCATTATTGTTTGAAGGAAATTGGCCCTTTTCCAAATATGTTGAGGATATCTTGTTCTAATAAGTTTCCAGCCAAAATATGACCGCGGGTGTTGGGGTGCCAACCATCACCCTCATAGGGCTTATACGTTTGGTGATGAGCTTTAAGATAGGCTTTCATTTGGTTCAATAAATCAATATAATACACGTTGGGATTTTTCAAGGATTTTACGACAAGTGCTTCTTGTTTGTCATAGTTTTCTTCTTGAATGGGGTATTGTGTATACGTGGCTTTGGTGATTGGCGGCGACACGACTAACACCACTGCATGATATTGCAATGCTTCTTGTATTTCTTGTTTCAAATAGTAAGCGAACTTTGAATATGTAGTTTTTGGTAGCGCATCATTCAAAAGTCCCCATGACAAAACGACTACGGTGGGATGGATAGAAGTCAGCCATTTGCTGTAATCTCCTTTGTACATCGTGGCCAATTGATGCCCATTTGCCCCTACGATCGTGCGGTTATAGTAAGCATAGAACACATTTGTGGCTGTTTGGTAAGTTTGAAGTGCTCGATGTAAGTACCCTTCACCCTTTACGTCTTTCCATCCGTGTGCTACAGATCCGCCAATGGTCATGACCTTTTCATTAACAGGTATAGATCTGTGGTGTGACTCCGTAGCTACAAAAATTCCTCCCACTATAACAATTATCGCAATCACCGTTCCTGTAAAGTATAGCCGACGCTTTCTCAACCCAATTCCTCTCTTTCTCAAGTGAATTATATTCAGTTTGCAATAAAATATTTAAAAATGCCTTAATAGCTCAATATCAGCGAACATTGCCTCATCGTTGCGAACATTATCATATTGCAAAGTACGTGCATATCATGGGTGTGCAGAACGGGAGTGTGATTGTTCAGGTGATAGGCTTGATATTTATGCAACATGGCGTACAATGGGTGGAAAGGGGTACCCGGACGTGATACTTACGGGGATTAAAATAGCATTTCTTGGTGGAGACGCGCGAATGGCAGAAGTTATTCGTTACGTAGAGGCGTGGGATGCAACTGTACTGCTGTTTGGATTCGATCATTTTTCAATTGATGGTCCAGATGTTCGGAAGCAGGAATTAACCACATCAGCGCTTCAAGAGGCGGATGTTGTCATTTTTCCAGTGGCAGGGATGAATGAAGAGGGTGAAGTAGAAGCCCTCTATGCGGATCAACCCCTGCGATTAAGCGATGATCATTTTGCATCATTCAAGAAAAACGCGTTGCTGTTCACGGGGATTTCTAGGCATTACTTTGCTTCAACCGTTAAACAGCATGGGTTGCAAATGATTCGTTTAATGGAACTGGATGAGGTGGCAATTGCCAACTCTATTCCTACCGCAGAAGGTGCTTTAGCGCTCGCAATGCAGTATACGGATATCACCTTGCATGGTTCGAAATCCATTGTCTTGGGGCTAGGGCGTTGTGGTCTTACATTAGCCCGCATGCTTTCTGGAATCGGGGCTAATGTGAGTGTGGTAGCTCGTAAGCTTTCTGATTTGGCGCGTGCCAATGAGATGGGATTTTCTGCGTATGCGATGTCCCAACTGGACAGTGCACTTGCTGACGCAGAAATAATTTTTAATACGATCCCCGCGAACGTATTAACAGCAGATGTATTGACACAAATTCCACACGCTGCAGTGATCATTGATATTTCCTCCGCTCCTGGAGGAGTGGATTTTCGTTATGCTGAAAAACACGGAATCAAGGCTGTTTTGGCTCCAAGCCTCCCTGGCATTGTCGCTCCCGTTACTGCAGGACGAATACTGGCACAAACGATTGTGCGAAGTATCGATCAACAACGGCGGCAGGGGGAGTTGAACCTTGAAACTGACAGGTAAAACCATCGGATTTGCAATGACTGGGTCGCATTGTACCTATAGCGAAGTATATCCTGAAATCGAGCACGTACTTGAGACTGGAGCGGCGATTGTTCCTATTTTTTCAAATGCTGTGATTGATGTATCTACACGTTTTGGTGATTCGGGATTTTGGGCCAATAAAATTGAAGAACGGACAGGGAGTAAAGCCATTACTTCCATTCCAGAAGCCGAACCACTAGGGCCTGCGAAGCGGTTGGATGCATTGGTGATTGCACCATGCACAGGCAGTACACTGAGTCGCCTCGCCAATGCTCAAACGGATTCAGCGGTACTCATGGCTGCTAAATCGACGATGCGCAATGATAGGCCAGTTGTGATTGCCATTTCTACAAATGATGGCTTAGGTTTGAATTTTCAAAATATAGCAAAATTATTAAATACCAAAAACATTTTTTTTGTACCTTTTGGTCAGGATGATCCATTTGCTAAAATGAATTCACTGGTGGCTAAAATGGACAAAATCGTGCCTGCGTTAGAGGCTGCTTTAGAGAAACAGCAGTTGCAACCTTTGCTGATTGAGAGATATCGTGCGATGTGAGGAACGATCGCATCGTTTGGAGAGGATGGTTTGAGTGGGTCAGGGCGTTAACGTAGCTATTGTCGGTGCAACAGGAGCGGTTGGTCAAGCGATGATTGCCACCCTTGTCAGGAGGAAGTTTCCCTATGCCACATTAAAATTATTAGCATCAAAGCGGTCCGTGGGTCAGACAGTGGATGTCGACGGGCGACCTTATGTTGTAGAGGAAGCTGTTCCAGAAGCTTTTACTGGTATTGATATTGCGCTGTTTAGCGCGGGTGGCGATGTGTCGTTGCAACTTGCCCCTGAAGCGGTGAAGCGGGGGGCACTGGTCATTGACAATACGAGTGCTTATCGCATGCACCCTGACGTACCACTCGTCGTCCCTGAGGTGAATGGAGATGACATGTTTGCGCATCAAGGTATTATTGCCAATCCAAATTGCTCCACCATTCAGATGGTCGTAGCGCTGAATCCTATTTATCGACAATACGGAATTAAACGCATTGTGGTTTCAACGTATCAAGCAGCTTCTGGTGCAGGTGCGCGGGCGATTAGTGAATTGCAAAATACGGCGCAAGCGATGTTAAATGGAGATCATCTTCAAGCGGAAGTATTCCCAGTGTCGAAACTAGCAAAACACTATCCGCTTGCGTTTAATATTTTGCCGCAAATTGATGTGTTCGAAGAAAATGGTTACACCAAGGAAGAAATGAAAATGGTCAATGAAACGCAAAAAATATTTCACGATTCAGGGATCGCTGTGACACCGACGGCGGCGCGTGTGCCAGTAGTGTATGGGCATTCTGAATCAATTTACGTCGAAACGATTAAGCCTTTTGATCTAGACGCAATAAAGGCAGATCTGCGAGTGGCACCAGGTATTGTGGTGCAAGATGACCCTTCGCAACAATTGTATCCGCAACCGCTTCATGCCGCAGGTCAATTAGAGGTGTTTGTCGGTCGCATTCGCAAAGATTTAAGCGCGGAAAATGGCTTATCAATGTGGGTAGTGGCTGATAATATCCTCAAAGGGGCTGCGTGGAATGCGGTTCAGATTGCAGAACGCTGGACTCTTCGGGAGGGCACCTTGCATTGAAGATTATTGTTCAGAAATTTGGTGGCACTTCCGTTTCAACGAGAGAAGTGCGAGAATTAGCCATTGAGCACATTGAGGATGCAATGGCACAAGGGTATAAGATAGTGGTGGTCGTATCAGCCATGGGTCGTTCTGGTGAGCCCTATGCAACTGATACATTGCTCACTTTGATTCCAAAAGAAGACAAAGTCAACAATCGGGATCTAGATCTTCTAATGTCCTGTGGCGAGTTGATTTCGGCTGTGATCTTTAGCGCGATGTTGAGGGCGCGCGGGCATGATGTGACGGTGCTTTCAGGCGCACAGGCGGGGATTGTGACGAATGGTGATTTTGGCAATGCGCGTATTGCTAGTATCAATCCTGAACGCATTGTAGCTGAATTGGAAGCGAATCGTATTGTAGTGGTGACCGGTTTTCAAGGAGCCACTTCGGATGGGGATACGACGACTTTAGGACGTGGTGGCAGTGACACGTCGGCCACGGCGCTTGGTGTCGCACTCAATGCGGAATTAATTGACATTTTTACCGACGTAGATGGCATCATGACTGCCGACCCTCGGATCGTGGACAACGCATCACGTCTCCATCAAGTGACGTATTCAGAAATTAGCAATTTAGCATATTATGGTGCAAAGGTAATTCATCCTCGTGCCGTGGAGATCGCGATGCAAAAAAGCATTCCCATACGCGTTCGTTCCACGCATTCTAAGGAACTCGGCACATTAGTAACTAATGGGGCTGCGTATTTTGAAGGTCATCACACTAGTGATCGCATTTTGACAGGAGTAACACATTCATCTAATATCACTCAGGTACGGGTCCACCGACCGTCTGATCAAACGAATTTTCAAACGGTGGTTTTTCACACGATGGCTAAATTGGGTATCTCTGTAGACTTTTTTAACATTACTCCTGATGAAGTGGTCTATACGATTCCGAATTATCGTGTAGAGCAAGCATTAGACGCACTGGTCAGTATGGGATTTGATGTTCGCACCGTACCTGATGTAGCCAAAATTGCTGCGGTAGGTGCAGGTATCCATGGGGTGCCAGGTGTCACTGCGAAAATTGTGGAGGCACTTAGTGAGGATGGCATAGAAATTCTTCAGTCTGCAGATTCGAATACGACCATCTGGTGTCTTGTTCATGACAAGGATACTGTCAGAGCGGTGCGTGCGATTCATGACAAATTCGGTTTGCATACCCTGGGAGGGTCCTAATCATGTTTGGCCGATTACTTACGGCAATGGTGACACCTTTTGATGAACAAGGCAATTTAGATTTATCGTGTTTGCCGATGTTAATTGATCATTTGCTCACTAATGGAACTGAAGGACTTGTCGTCTGTGGAACAACAGGTGAATCACCGACGCTGACACACGAGGAAAAAATGGAATTGTTTTCAAAAACGGTTGAGTATGTGCATGGAAAAGTACCGATAATTGCAGGTACAGGTGGTTATGATACCAAAAGTGCCGTGAATTTTACGCGTGAAGTCGATCAACTGGGTGTGGATGGTTTTTTGCAAGTGACTCCATTCTATAATAAACCATCCCAAGAAGGATTGTATCGGCATTTTAGGGAAATTGCTGAAGCGACTGACAAACCAGTAATCATTTACAATATACCAGGGCGCACAGCGGTGAATGTTCAGGTCGACACAATGGTTCGTTTGGCGAAAATCCCTAATATTGTAGCCGTAAAAGAATCTTCAGGTGATTTTGCCCAGATTTCGAGAATGATTTCTGAAACGCCCGATGATTTTATGGTGTATAGCGGAGACGACAAGTATGCGTTGCCAATTATGGCGCTTGGCGGGACTGGTGTGGTTAGTGTGGCGGCACACGTAGTTGGTAAAGCTATGGGGGAAATGGTGGCGGCATTTTTTTCAGGTGACCTTCATTTGGCTCAAGTGTTGCATCACCAATTATTTCCCGTATTTGAAGGGCTTTTTCGCACGACCAATCCAGTGTTGGTCAAGGAAGCGCTCGGTCTTATCGGTATTCCTGTGGGCTCCGTAAGATTGCCACTTGTGCCGGCAACATTGCCGGAAAAGCAAGCGATCGTGGCGGATTTGGCTCGGTGGATTCCAGAAATACATGTGAAATTGATTTAATTTGTTTGAAGTTTCTGTGGCCACATCATTTAGTCGGCTAATATGATGCTACCAGATTGATGCGGCCCTTTTAATTTGGAGGTGTACAATTGAAAAATAATAACCAAAGGTTAACAATCATTCCTTTAGGCGGATTGGGCGAAATAGGGAAAAACATGACTGCCTACATATACGGGAATGACATTATTGTGGTGGATGCAGGACTTAAGTTTCCAGATGAAGAGATGTTAGGAATTGACATCGTCATCCCTGATATTTCCTTTCTGGTAGAAAATAAAAGCAAAGTACGAGCGATATTCTTAACTCATGGGCATGAAGATCACATTGGTGGACTGCCATATGTGCTCAAAAGTCTTCCTGTCCCCGTTTATGGGACACGCTTAACCTTAGGGCTCGTTGAACCTAAATTGCGCGAACATGGAATTTTGGATCAGACTAAACTGATCACGATCAACAATAAAAGCGAGATAAAACTCGGTGTATTTACTGTTAGTTGCTTTAATGTCAGCCATAGCATTCCTGATTCAGTGGGATTTATTATCGATACACCTGAAGGGGTGATTGTTCAAACGGGCGACTTTAAGTTTGATCAAACGCCCGTTAGCGGACAACCACCTGATTATGCCAAGTTAACGTCACTTGGTGAACGTGGCGTATTGGCTCTACTCTCAGACAGTACAAATGCCGAACGACCAGGTGTGACGATGTCTGAACGTACGGTGGGAATCGCAATAGATGATGCTTTTCGTGCGGCCCAAGGTAGGGTGATACTGGCTACGTTTGCCTCCAATATCCACCGTGTGCAACAGGTGATATATGCAGCTGAGCGGACAGGCCGCAAAGTAGCTGTCATTGGACGGAGTATGATTAATAATATTGGTATCGCTAAGGATCTTGGATACTTAGAGGTACAGCCAACGACGCTGATTGAACTCGATGAAATGTCTCGTTACAACGCGCATGAAGTGGCGCTTTTAACAACAGGTTCACAGGGTGAACCACTATCTGCGCTCACACGGATGGCGCGCAATACACATCGCAAAGTGGAAATTGTTCCTGGGGATACAGTGATTATTTCAGCTTCCCCTATTCCTGGTAATGAAAAATCAATTTTTAGAACGATTGATCAGTTATTTCGTATCGGCGCAAACGTAATTTATCAGTCTATTTCTGGTATTCACGTCTCTGGCCACGGGAGCCAAGAAGAATTAAAGTTGATGTTGAATTTTATTAAACCAAAGTATTTTCTTCCCGTCCATGGTGAATATCGTATGTTACGTAAACATGCTGAACTGGCTGAGTCTACTGGTGTCAATACAGACAACATTTTTTTGCTGGACATTGGGGATGCGATTGAATTTCAGGGCGGTGTTGCGCGTTTAGGTGGCAGAGTGACTGCTGGTTCCGTAATGATTGATGGATTGGGTGTAGGCGATGTCGGCAACATTGTTCTACGTGACCGAAAGTTGCTGTCGCAAGACGGCATTCTAGTCGTCGTAGTGACGTTGTCTAAACAGACCGGCACGATACTTTCTGGGCCAGACATTATATCTAGGGGATTTGTCTATGTGCGGGAATCAGAGCAACTAATGGACGAAACCAACCGGATTGTCTCGGCTACGCTACAAAAACTTGTAAATGAAGAAAAAGTAAATGACTGGTCAGGACTAAAAACAGGTGTGCGGGATGCGGTTAGTCGTTTCCTTTATGATCAAACACGTAGAAGACCGATGGTTTTGCCAATCATTATGGAAGTCTGAATAGGCACCACTTTTTGGTTCACACTATAAGCGGTAAGGGGTGAATCAAATGGTGCAAAAATCGAGGGAAACTGGAGAATATACGATTCCTCCATCGATGGTGCCTCAAGATATGCCGGATCAGGGCGTTACGCCGTTGGAAAAATTCGGACAAAACCAAATGCTTCAAGATGATTCGAATATTTACTGTTTGACAATTATTGGACAGGTTGAAGGACATTATGTGCTTCCGGCGCAAAACAAGACGACGAAGTATGAGCATGTCATTCCTCAACTTGTTGCCGCAGAGCAAAGTGAAAAAATTGAAGGGGTATTAATCATTCTTAATACAGTAGGCGGAGACGTGGAGGCAGGGTTAGCGCTGTCAGAGATGATTGCCTCTTTGTCTAAACCTACGGTAACCTTGGTATTGGGTGGTGGGCACAGCATAGGTGTGCCCATTGCTACGGCAAGCGATTATTCTTTTATTGCTGACACCGCATCCATGACTGTTCATCCGATTCGCTTAAATGGACTAATCATTGGTGTTCCGCAAAGTTTTGAATATCTTGAACGCATGCAGGAGCGTGTGACGCGATTTATTACAAAGCATTCGGTAATATCCGAAAGTACTTTGCGTGAACTTATGATGAAAACGGGTGAATTGACCCGCGACATTGGAACAACATTGATTGGCGTCGATGCAGTGGAATACGGCATCATCAATGAAATTGGTGGAGTTGGCAAGGCAATGGCTAAGCTTAAAATGATGATTGATGAATACCGATTTCGTAAACAAAAGGGTGGGATCACATGATTTGGTCCATTATCCCGAATGAGTTTATTTTTCGAGAAATAGATGATAAACCGCCACAATTAGAAAAACAGACACTGCACATTCAAGGAGTAACAATGATTGTGGAGGTAACAGGATTTGGAGAAGCAAGGATCGAACGGTTACTCTCCCCATATCCTCGTGATTATTTAAAGCCAGAATGGATGCCTGGACAGATGATTCGCTTATTTCCATAAGGTTCCGCGTGCTGCGGAACTGTTTTTTTTGCAGGATTCCGTAACAGTATTCGCGAACTAAAAACTGATGGTACGAATTTGGAGGCAAATGCAGTAATGGCCAAACTGGATCACACAAAAAGATTGCTAAAATATGAAATATTCGGATTGGCTTTATTGGTGCTTGGTCTCGTGATCTTGGGAGACTTGGGTGCGGTAGGGCAGTCTCTTGACGATCTGTGTGTGGTATTAGCGGGGAACTGGCACTTTTTATTGCCATTGTACTTGTTGTGGATGGCAGGTTGGGTCATGATCAAACGTCATCGTTTTCGCTTTACTTCGTTGCAAACTGGCATATTGATGTTGTTATTAGTGGTGCTTACATGGAGTGAGATGGATCTTTATGCGCTGGCGGTAAATTCATATGGAAATACACCAGATTTGCTTGCTTTGACTAGGACGGGGATCAATACGCTATCTTCCTCGCTGCACGTACTGGTGGAAACAAGAGGTGGCGTCATGCCTCCTGCCAGCGCTGGTGGAGGTATGGTCGGGTTTGCTCTTTTCACAGGTTTAAAATATTTATTTGCCGTTACGGGGGCGACATTAGTGTTGGTCGCTTCTACGATGGTGGCTATAGTATTGATTTCAAAAAAATCGCTGGTGGCGACACTTGGAAAAGGCTCAAAGTATTTTGAAAAACGGATTGATCGAGGATGGACGGGGGCAATTAAATGGCTCTCTCGCTTTTTGCAAGCTGAAGGCAAAAAGAAAAAACCTACACGCAAGTACGAAAAGAGAGTTCCCATTGACGCGAATAATGATGATGGGGAAGACGAAAAGCCAACGACCAAGAGGAAGACGAGTAAGAAGCGTAAAGAGCCTATTGTAGAACAAAACAATCAAGCAGATTTTTTGAATAACGAGGACTCAGAACAGTCTGTTGCGACCACATCATTTCCTTTTCCTGATTTCGGTGTGCCCTATCGTGATGAGCCTAATTTCGAAAATTTTATTACAACAGACAGCCCTCAAGTAGCGACGGATTGGTCGGCACCAGTTGAGCATCACTGGGATGATAAGTTAGAACGGCCAGCGTTTGAGGTAGATGATGCGGATCATCGCATCGTGGTGCGATTGCCAGATCGAGAACCACCAGAATTGGCACCCGATCCTTTGCCTTTAATGCATGCGGATGCGGCACCAGTAGTACGACCGTATCGTTTGCCTGATGCTCGTCTGTTAAGCAAAAATGATGCAAAAAAAGGGGAAAAAAGCGCATTTCAACGGGAATTGCAGGCTAATGCCATTAAGCTGTCTGAGACATTTGAGAGTTTTGGCGTTCATGTGAAAATTTTGGGATATAGTCGAGGTCCGGCGGTTACTCGTTATGAAATTCAACCTGCTACAGGAGTGAAGGTTTCTCGTATTCTTAATTTATCTGATGATTTAGCGTTGGCACTTGCTGCCCGGGATATTCGCATTGAGGCACCAATCCCTGGTAAATCTGCGGTGGGTATTGAGGTGCCTAACAGTGAGGTGGCAATTGTCACACTGCGCGATGTGATTGAAAGTGCTAGCGTCACGGAAGCGAAATCCCCGCTTACCTTTATTCTGGGAATGGACATAGCAGGCAATGCGATCGTTGCTGATTTAGCAAAAATGCCTCATTTATTAGTGGCGGGGGCGACTGGATCTGGGAAAAGTGTATGTATCAATGGCTTGATCTCAAGTTTGTTATTTCGTGCAAAACCAGATGAGGTCAAATTCATTATGATCGACCCAAAAATGGTGGAACTCGGCGTGTACAATGGCATACCCCATTTGTTTTCCCCTGTCGTCACTGATGCTCGCAAGGCAGCTGGTGCGTTGCGTAAAGTAGTGGCGGAAATGGAACAACGTTATGAACGTTTTCACAAAGCCAAAGTGCGAGATTTGGAGCGATACAATCAGTACGCAGAAAAAGAGGGGAAACCAAAGCTGCCGCTGATTGTCGTGATCATTGACGAACTCGCGGATTTGATGATGGTAGCCCCCGGCGATGTGGAGGATGCGATCTGTCGATTGGCACAGATGGCAAGGGCGGCTGGCATTCATTTGGTCGTTGCCACACAGCGACCTTCGGTGGATGTGATTACAGGATTAATTAAGGCGAACATCCCTTCGCGAATTGCTTTTTCTGTATCGTCTGGTGTGGATTCTCGCACGATTCTTGATATGGCGGGTGCGGAAAAATTGTTGGGCCGCGGGGACATGTTATTTATGCCGGTTGGCGCATCAAAACCTATCCGTCTGCAAGGAGCATTTATTTCTGAAAACGAAGTAGAGAGACTTACCGAGTATGTGCGTAAACAACAAGAGGCGGAATATATTGAAGACTTCAGTCACTTGGAAGTGGAGAAAAACGATGGCGCGGCAGATTTTGACCAACTTTACGAAGAGGCGGTGCGTCTCGTGGTGGAGTCTGAACAGGCGTCGGTCTCTTTTATTCAAAGAAAGTTAAAAGTGGGGTATGCGAGGGCGGCGCGTATTGTGGATCAATTGGAACAATCTGGGGTGATCGGCCCATTTGAAAACAGTAAGCCAAGAGAAGTGTTCCTCAGTCGGGAGGCTTGGGTGGAGCGTCAATCTCACCAATAATTTTGGACATGTTCTGCTCACGTGATGCGTATATATGGGATAGCATCGGTGGGAGGGCAAGGCATGAATCGTAACAAAAAAATTATTATTAGATTTTTTTGGGGACTAATTGGGCTTGTCGGATTAGCGTGGATGAGTGTGTGGTTGGGAGATGTGAAAAAATCGCCAGTGAATGTATCGGCTACTCAACCAAGTGGATTTTCTCGGAAAATAGTGTCACATAATACAGAAAAAACAATATCGCTAGCGTTGACGAGTGCTGTGCCTGAGCTTGAGGACGTATATTTCCAATTGTTGAAAAACGGGGATTTGATGCTTGTCGGAACAGCTTCTCTTGATGGGTTTGGGAATCATTATGCAATAGCCGCGGATATGACAGCTCGTTTTTTGCAAACGGCGTACCGATTGTCACCTATACCAGTCGATTATGTGGCGTTGTATACTACTTACCACGGACACTATATCATGGCAGCGGGATTAGGCCGTAACGTCGAAAATGAAGTGGCACTGACCACGCTTGGTTCGGATCAAGGAATGCAAATCATGGATCAACTGGCTCGTCTCGATCAAAGTAGCGGGGCGCTATCTAATCAGGCGTTTGCCGAGTATCAATAGCGCCATATACAAAATTGTAGACTGAGAACTTCGTGTTACTGCTCGTAGCGATGATTTTCAGCGCTGACTACATACAGTTGTGAAAAACCAATTTTTGATTTTCGGATGTGCTTAATGAGTTGTCTGAAAATCGCTTCATGCCCTGTTTTGAATAGGGTTTCTATGATCGTGTGAGCAGTAAAAGGTTCATCCAAACTTGCGTGTACAGTTGGATCTTCTTTAAGATGGCCTATCCAGTCATCTTGATATCGTTCTTTGCGTCGCTCTGCATAGGCACTACGATACAAATCTTTTACAGAAAATGGTGCGTCAATTGTCTGAAGATAAAAGTCTAACTGATAAAACGCTTGGGCCACTGATCGATGGTCCTTATTTGTGCTCATGGAATACACCTCAAATTTATTATGAATCAACACGTCTTAACTAGCAAGTGTTGATTCTATCACAGGCAAAGAGAGTACCCTCACCTCTACGCATAAGCGAAGGTGGGGGATGAATCGCCAAAATGGCTGAAAAACTGGTCCTTTTTTGTAATGAAAGTGTTACGATAAGAGCAAGTGAGGTGAATTCGCTTGGAGGATCAAGCATTAAATTACCGCGCATACCAGATCCACGTGAAGAAAGACCATCGGTTGTACGATTACTTTTTAGAACAAAGTCGTCTTGCGACCAACTTGTATAACCACGCCAACTTCTTCATCCGGCAGACGTATACGGCGCTGACACAGGAAAAGCCACTGGAAGCCAACCAGCAAGAAGTGAGGGACATCATTGCTCGCTATTTGCCACTAATGAACGAGAATCAAGTCAAAGCGTGGGAGAAACGAGAAACGGAAGTACGAGCAGGGACGAGAATCAACAATCAAAAGAAGCCGAAGTGGTTCTCTGTACCGACGAAGAAGAAATCCTATCTTGGGTATGCGTTTCTGGATGCTTTGTTTCGCACGATGCAGGAAGAAAACTACGTGGCGATTTCGGCACAAACCGCGCAAGGGGCGCTGAAGAATCTGAATCAGAATTGGCAGTCTTTTTTCGCTTCTCAGAAAGAGTACAAGCAACATCCTGATCAGTATCTCGGAAAGCCAAAGATCCCAGGTTATTTGGATAAGAAGGGACTCAAAGAAGTCACGTTCACCAATCAAGATTGCAACGTAAAGGAGGAGAAGTACCTCAAGTTTCCAGGGACAAAAGAACGCCTAACCATCGGAAAAGTGGCAATGATGCCGGGCACCTTGCAGGAAGTCAGGGTCATTCCCGAATACGACCACTTTACGGTCGAAGTCATCATGAAGATCGATCCACCGAAAGAAATGCAGCAGGATAACGGGCGATATATGGCGTTGGACTTAGGCACCGTGAACTTGGTGACCATTGTGACCAACATCCTTGGATTGACAACGATT
>DAIELO010000079.1 GCA_027341705.1 Caryophanales bacterium | reverse complement strand
CGCCGCTTGGAGACTGACAACACTCGCCCTTTACTTCAAGGGGGGAACCATGAGCGTGTCACCATGCTTTATAAGGAAAGGGAACACTTATATGATTTTGCTCACGCAGTAGTGGCAGGCACCCGCTTATCATTGGCGGCTGCACAAGTGATGGCGAAGTGGATGGCTTTTCCAACGAAGTGACGTTATTTTGTGAACGATTAGAAAAGAGGATGAAAGCAATTGTGTGGTATTGTCGGTTATCTGGATTTAAAGGGAGAGGCGTGCAATCGTGAACTCCTTGCCGCAATGAATGACCAGATTATTCATCGCGGTCCGGATGATGAGGGGTATTACTTTTCGCATGAACTTGGATTCGGTTTTCGCAGATTGTCAATCATTGATCTATCGAAAGGGCATCAGCCGCTGGCCAATGAGGATGAGACAGTCTGGCTTTTGTTTAATGGGGAGATATACAATTACAAGGAACTACGCACGGATTTGTTAGACAAAGGGCACGAATTTAAAACGGAAACCGATTCAGAGGTGATTGTTCATCTCTACGAGGAGTATGGTACTGAATTTGTGAAAATGTTGCGTGGTATGTTTGCAATTGCCATCTGGGACAATTCACTTCGACGATTACTCCTTGCCCGTGATTTGTTTGGTATCAAACCGCTTTACTATGCAATGGATGATGGATTTCTGGCGTTTGGCTCAGAAATTAAAAGTTTGTTAAAGATTCCTGAGGTATCTAGAGAAGTGGATCGCGAAGCATTTTGGAATTACCTTACTTTCCAGTATGTTCCCGAGCCGCGCACGATGTTTGCAGGTGTAAAAAAGCTTCCTCCCGCTCACTATTTGCTTTATGAAGATGGAAAATGGGAAATCACACGCTATGATCAGTTGGATTTTCAACCGATTGACCTTCCTTTATCTTACTATGTGGAAGGGACGCTCAATGTACTGCGAGATTCTGTGCGCATGCACATGAATAGCGATGTGCCAAGAGGTGCATTTCTCTCTTCTGGTGTTGATTCTAGCGCGATTGTGGCACTGCTCAAAGAGATCGAAGAGGTACAGACCTTTACCGTAGGGTTTGAAGGGGCAGGGGGTCAAAGTGAACTGGAATTTGCTAAGGAGACCGCGCGTCTGCTTGGCACGACACATCGGGATACAGTGATCAGTGCGAAACGGTATTGGGAGATGTTGCCGCGTCTGGTGTATCATCAAGACGAGCCAGTGGCCGATCCCTCTGCAATTGCCCTTTACTTTGTAGCAGAATTAGCCAGTCAATACGTAACGGTCGTTCTTTCTGGAGAAGGTGCAGATGAAATCTTTGGTGGGTATACGATCTATCGCGAACCGTTATCGTTAAAAATGTTTGATAAAATTCCCAGTGGAATGCGAAAAACATTGGGTGATTTTGCTGAAATGCTACCATTTGGCATGAAAGGCCGAGGGTTTCTACTGCGTGGCTCAAAGCCACTAGAGGAGCGTTTTTTCGGTAACGCTTACCTTTTTTCTGAGCGGGACAAGCAAGAATTTGTCGCTATTAATCCTGAACAAGAACAAATTAAACGATCTACGGATGTCACCAAAATATTCTACGATCAAGCGCTCAATCATGATCCGATTACAAAAATGCAACTACTAGACTTACACACGTGGCTACCTGGAGATATTCTTATGAAGGCAGATAAGATGACCATGGCCAATAGTTTAGAGCTGCGCGTTCCTTTTTTGGATAAAGAAGTTTTTCGATTAGCTGCTCAGATTCCTTCGGAGTATCGATTCTTAAATGGAACGACAAAAAATGTGTTGAGGGAAGCTGTTAGTTCCATCTTGCCAAAAGAAGTGGCGCAAAGAAAGAAATTAGGGTTTCCTGTGCCGTTACGAAAGTGGTTGCGGGAAGATTTTTACGAACCAGTGCGTGAGCTAATCGGCTCAAGTTCATTGGATGATCTTTTTGATAAGGAGCACGTGCTGCATATGCTCGATGAACACAGGGCGGGCGTACGGGATCATGCGCGAAAAGTGTGGGCAATTGTGATTTTTCTGCTTTGGTATGAGGCGTTTGTTACCAATACGCGCGTATTTGTGCCTGAAGCACCAGCTAGTGTGCAAATTCGTAGAGAGCGCACATTGGTAGGGGCTGAGGTGGGTTATGAGCTTTGAACGAATTGGTGGCATGCTGCCAAAAATGAAGGCACGTGCCAAATCATATTCCACTTTAGAATTACGCAAGTTATACCCGCCTGTCAATCAGTTATCAGCGACAGATGAAGCCATCATGAAGGCGGAGTCGCTGATACTTGAGCTGCATGAACAGGATTTGGTGTGTGGTCAATGCCAAGGCTATGAAAAGTGTGGGAAAAAAGGCGATGCTAAGGGCATGTCTTACACTCTATCCTCATATCAAGGGAACTTGATTATGGCCACCAGTTATTGCAAGCCGTTTCAGGATTTTATGTTGGTGCGACGTGCGACGAAATATCGGTCATTTTCTTTACGTAATGTGCATGACAACAATCTCACCTTTGCTTCTTTTCCTGCTGAACAGCGACGTAGGAGACCGAAATTGTTTGCTGCAGCAGAACAATTTGCGCAAACTTATCAATTTGGTCAAGACATGAAGGGACTTTATATTTTCGGTCCAGCCGGCGTGGGAAAGACTCATCTTTTACATGCGATGATCAATCAGCTGGAGGAGAGGCGTATACCTAGCATTATTATTAATGCAGACGCGTTATTTGATCGACTTCGCAGCATGATTGGTGAAGGAAAAGACATTGATCCTGTCCTTGAAACATTCTCTAGCGTGCCTGTGCTAGCCATTGATGAGATTGGCCAAGAAAGAGCGAATTCTTTTACGCTGGAAAAAATGTTTCGTATTATTAATCAACGGTTTACGCGCAGATTGCCAACACTCTATGCTAGCAACTATGCACCGCCAGACTTGTATGCACGGTTGTCAGATGAGTTTTTGCCATTTACTGACCCACTGAAAAGTCGAATTATTGGTAGGAGTCGTGTCGGTTACCTAGATGGGGACGACTATCGCATCGCCAACATGGAACTTCTTGATGACGAAAATGAAGATAATTAGCGAAAGTATTTTTTTATGCCTGCTCGTCGGCTAAGTACATTAGTGCTAATTGAAATGGTTGCACTTCCACGCGCGGAGTCATGCGCCACGTGATTTCTGCTTTACGAAGTGTTTTTTCGGGCTCATTTGCTTCTGCATTTTCTAACGTGTCGTAATAATGATCCAGTTCAAATAGTTCTTTTTTGAGTCGGGAGGAGGAATCTTGCGCCCAGTGATGATCTCGTGTCTCTAGTTCGCACTTGATCTGATCCATTACTTGTGTAAAAGCGTGATCAAAGTTGATTGGCATTGTAATGACTTCAGCCACTTTAGGACGTTCATCAACTAATGATTTCACCGCTAATTGAGCCATGTCGATTTTTGTTAGCGTGTTTTGTTTTACGTTTAGAAGATAGGAGATGATTTCGTCTATTTTTCGATCGGAGATAAATGATACTTTTATATTGATTAATAGACATGGCCAGAGTAAGGGTGCCTGTTCATATACCACTGCGAACATTCCTCGTGTTTTCGCACTTTGATAGATTTTTTGCATACGGTAACTACCTGCTAGTACTCGTTCGGGTTTTTGCTGTTCTTTTAGTTTGTTGGTGTACTGTGGGGATGGAGCTTGATCGTCAAACAACAAGTACAAAAAGGAGGGGGGAGGGGTCTCCCGTAATGTCTCGAGCCACATCCAATAAAAAGGGCGATCCGTTAATTCTTTATCTACTTCTTTAGGCAACTCTACACTAATTGCAAAGTCATCGGCAGCATGTAGGGTTGCACCGACAAGTGAAAAGTATTTTTTACAAAATGTGTATAATTTTGTGTCCATTATGCTTCTCATTACTCCTTTGCAGTGTGGATGGGGGATCGCTGTACACGCTTAGAAAGCATATTGAGCCGCGATGTCACTTCTGTTTGATCCTTGCTTTGTACAAAAGTTTGCATGATTTCTTTTTCGAAAGCGTTACCACCTAATATCACATCTAACTCCCCGATCACCGCTTCAAACATGTGTATTTTTTCTTGTAATAAATGCACAATATGTTCTTCAATCGTTTCTTTTGTCGCTAAATTATAAATGTAGACAGGACGTGTTTGCCCGAGACGATGTACTCGCCCAATTCGTTGTTCGACGCGCATTGGATTCCATGGCAAATCAAAATTAATCACCTGATTGCAAAACTGCAGATTGATTCCTTCTCCTCCTGCTTCTGTCGCGACAAGTACCTGTGCACGATGTTCAAATAGGTCCTTCATCCAATCTTTTTTCCCTCTTTTAAAGCCGCCGCGAAACGGAACAGCGGCAATCCCGCTGCGCTTTAGCATGTACAACAAAAAATCCTGAGTGGCTCTGTATTCGGTAAAAACGATTAGCTTATCGTCAATTTGCTTTGCCAGTTCAATGGTCTGGTTGACTTTTGTGTATCCTGGCACCAATTGTGCCAACTCGTAAAGTGCGTCTAGTCGCACGCGTGTGGACGATGTCAGTTTCGGATCTTTGCGCATTTTTTCAAGCGTAGGTAACGCAGCAAAGGAACTGCTGCAAATTTCCCGTTGCAGCGTGATTAGCGGGAGTACGCTGCGGCGCGCATTGGCTCGGGATTCGTATTCTTCTTTTATAAATTCACTGACTGCCTTGTATAGTTCCATTTCTTCTTTTGAAAGACTTAATAAAATTGCCTCTACATGACGATCTGTGAAATTAAGACTGTTTTCTGATCGACGATTGCGCACCATCAACGTATTTAATGTCTTGCGCAGGATCACCGGGTTCTTGGGAGTGCGTTTGCCTTGTACGTGTGTGCTTGCAAATGCCGTAGGGCTTCCCAATTGACCGGGTCGCAATAAGTGAATGAGGTTATATACTTCTTTTAAATCGTTTTGTACAGGCGTTGCGGTGACAAGCAGTAAGTATTTTTTTCGTAGTTGGTTCACCAGTTGCCAGTTGCTTGTGCGGTTGTTTTTTAATTTATGTGCCTCATCAATAATCACTAAATCGTATTCTTGATTTAATACCTGTGAGCGATGTGGTTCTCTTTTGGTGGTATCCATGGAGGCCACAATCACGTCATAACTTGTCCATGACCATTCATTGCGCTGGGCAAATGCATTGACTGTGAATTTTTCGTTGAGTTCTCGCGTCCATTGCAAAACAAGTGAGGCGGGCACGAGAATCAGTGCTTTTTTTACCAACCCTCGAATCATATATTCTTTTAATACAAGTCCCGCTTCGATGGTTTTGCCTAATCCTACTTCATCTGCGAGCAGTGCTCTCCCATGGAGTTCATTTATGACACGCTTCGCGGTCTCCACCTGATGAGGAAATGGAAGTACATGTGGTAGCAATTTGAGGCAAGCGAGTTCATCAAAGCTTTGGGAGGTAGATTCTTGTTCCGCTTCAAAAGCAAGCAAAAACAACCCCCAGCGCCCACTTATTGCGTCGCCGCGTTCTGTTAATTTGTTTCTCAGTTGATCGTGAATCTGATAGGTGTACACAGCTCTACTCCTTTATCTTTTCAAAAGAAGTATGCCCGAAATATTGGTTGGCATTCCGCGAGCAATCCAGTTATACTGAAATCAAGCAACAAAATGAATAAAAAGCGAATGACGATTGTAGGAGAGCGCGTTTTTTTTCGCCACCGAAGGAGCAAACGAGAAGAGCGGTTCTTCATCGTGAATCTCTCAGGTTCAAGTACTGCAATCTGACGCCACCTGGAGAGCGCCGCAATTGGCCACCAAAGGGGAAACCTGTCATCACAGGAGAACTCTCAGGTAAAAGGACAGGGAAGATGCCGATGCTGATTCTCGGTGTCTTTTTTTTGCACTATTAAATGGATTTCTTCCAAGGAGCGATAGATGTGACCGAACTAAGGCGTACACCGCTTTTTCCTTTATATAAACAATATGGAGCACAAGTGGTTGATTTTGCTGGTT
>DAIELO010000078.1 GCA_027341705.1 Caryophanales bacterium | reverse complement strand
TCACTGCCCATCGCGGTAATCACACCGTTTTCGATCAGTATGTCCCATTCTTTCTGTGTGTTTTCCAGTGGGACAACCACTATGCCACCGGTCAGTAACAGTCCCATCTCAAACCCCCTCGTCAGTTGTTAACAGTGAGTCTAATAAGAGTGCCATCCGCACCGGAACCCCGTAGTGAGTCTGGCGAAAATACGCGGCTCGCGGGTCCCGATCGACTGCAGGCGTGATTTCCCCAGCACGCGGCAAAGGATGCATGATTATCGAGGAAGGTGGCATTTTTTCAAGAATGGCTTCGTCGACCACGTACAAACCTTTGCTGACTTCGTATTCTTCTAACGACTGAAACCGTTCTTTTTGAATCCGCGTCTGATACAGCACATCGACCGCAGATGCGACTTTAGATAAATCAGGTTCAAACTCCACTTTTGCCCCTCTGGCCGTGGCAAATTTGATCAAATCATCCGGCAGTGGCGTGTGTGAAGGTGCAGCGCATAAAAAGCGAATGCCCGAAAATTGGCTGAGTGTATAAATTAAGGAGTGTACCGTACGCCCGTACATTAAATCGCCAACTAGACCCACGGTTAAGTCATCAATTCGGCCCAATTCCTTTGCGATCGTAAACGTATCGAGCAGTGCCTGGGAGGGATGCTCACCTGCACCATCACCCGCTGACAATACGGGCACCTGACTGACACTTGCCGCGCGCGCCGCCGCGCCAATTTCATTGTGACGAAGCACGATCACATCGGCATACCCACTGACCACGCGAATCGTGTCTTCCAGTGTTTCACCCTTAACAGCTGACGAAAATTCCCGCGCATTTTCGGTGCTAATCACACTTCCGCCAAGGCGATGCATGGCAGTTTCAAATGACAGCCGCGTCCTTGTTGATGGTTCAAAGAACAGAGCCGCCATAATTTTCCCCGCTAAAAGATCACTCTTGCCCTGCTTTTGTACCGACTGCATCGCGAAAGCTCGCTCAATAATCGCGAGGATTTCTTGCTTTGTTAGCGTTTTTGCACTGATTAAATGTTTCAATCGTGTGCCTCCTCCTCTACTTGCAAAAGTCCTGAATTAAACTTATAAAGCCGCACCACATCTTCACCATCCACTTCAAACAAGCGAACAGAGATCCGCTCAGCGCGTGAAGTGGGAATGTTTTTTCCAACGTAATCAGGTCTAATGGGCAATTCGCGATGTCCGCGATCGACGAGTACTGCCAATTGAATGAGCGCCGGTCGCGCAGAGTGAGTCAATGCATCTAGCGCTGCTCGCACTGTTCGTCCCGTGTAAAACACGTCGTCGACGAGCACCACCCAGCGATTGTGCACAGCATCATGCAGAGAACTCACTGGAATGGCAGGTGCCTTTTCACGATCATCGCGAAATAAGGAGACGTCCAGTTCAATCACCGGCACTTGCCATCCCTCAATCTGGCTAATCTCATTGGCCAGTCGACGCGCCAGAAAGATGCCACGCGTGCGTATGCCTGCAAGCACAATGCCATCTGCGCCACTTGAACGCTCAATGATCTCATGAGCAATTCTCGTCAACGCTCGCTGCATGGCGGTATGATCTAATAACACAACCCCCATATCCGCATTCAAATCGCCATCTCTCCTTATTTGCGTACTAAAAAAGGGATCCCCCCCCAAGGAAGAAGATCCCTTCGCACAGATGCGTATTGCGATGATCACCACCACCCAGCTTGTCCGCACTGAATGAGGTGACTTGCCATCTGACACCTTGCACTGTACACCGCTTCCTTGCAAGTCTCTCTGTACCTGCTTAAAGGATCTATGTAATTTAGTTAATCATAACAAAGAAAAATTACCCCCGTCAAGCCAAGCGAAGTGTTTTTAGTACTTTTTCCATGACTTCAGGCATAGGCGCATGAAAGAGCAACGATTCTCCAGAACGAGGGTGAACAAATCCCAACGTGCCCGCATGCAACGCCTGTCCCCCTAAATGGAAAGGATCTCTGGTTGCATAAGCCGGATCGCCCACTACAGGATGACCAATATACGCCATATGAACGCGAATTTGGTGAGTGCGACCGGTTTCCAAGCGCAGCTCTAGGTGTGTATATTCTGAAAAAGATTCTAGAACACGAAAATGTGTCACCGCAGAACGGCCACCACCATCTTCACGGACCGCCATCAATTGTCGCATATGGGGATGACGGCCAATGGGCGCATCAATTCTGCCACGTTCATGACTGAAGACACCGTGCACAATGGCAATGTAAATTCTCGTCATTGTGTGATCTTTTAACTGTTGACTTAGACCTAAGTGCGCCTGATCCGTTTTGGCAACCACCAATAGGCCACTCGTATCTTTGTCAATGCGATGCACAATACCTGGGCGTTCATTCCCTGCACGCGTCGACAAATGTTCAAAATGCCACAACAATGCATTGACCAGCGTTCCATTTGCATGTCCTGGCGCAGGATGCACGACCATTCCGCGAGGTTTATTGATAACGAGGACATCTGCATCTTCATAGACAATCGTAAGTGGGATGTTTTCTGGTGTCGCATGTGGCATCTCGGGAAGCGGGATGAGCACGCGCACTTTCTGGCCTTCTTGAATTTTTTTACTCGATTTGGCAAGTCGCCCGTCAATCCATACCCGTTCATCATCGATTAAGCGCTGTACAAAAGCACGGGTAAAGTCTGCCTTTTCCGATAAATACTTGTCTAAACGTTGACCATTCTGATCAATCGTCCACTCTAATTCCTCTTCACTCATGAGGCAACTCCCTTCTCTCACTATTTTGACTTTGAGTATCTTTACGCACGAAAAAGCGAATGAGAAGATAGAAAATAGAAACCACAATCGCACTATCCGCTAGATTGAATACAGGAAAATGAATAAACTGCAAGTACACATAGTCTATCACGTAACCCAAATGCACGCGATCAATCAAGTTACCCGCTGCGCCGCCAAAGAGTAGACCGAGTGCTACCTTCATATCTAATTTACCTTTTGCGTAGTGACGGTCTACATAAATAATGGCAATCATGACCAGCAATGAGACAATGATTAAGAGTACGCGTTGATCAACGAGCATACTAAAGGCCGCGCCGCTATTTTGTATATAAAAAAGATCCAGCACCCTAGGAATAATCACGACAGACTGATTAACGGCAAGATGAGTGACGATTTGCCATTTGACCAATTGATCCAATGCGATGATGACTACCGCAATCACATAAAGCAAAAGACTTCCTCCTTACCTGTCGACATGGTACCACGAGGAAGAATGAGCAACAAGTAATGCTTAGATAGTAGGCGTGTGCAATTGAGCCTGCACAATTCTCACTAGATCAGCAATAAACGTGCCAATCACCGGAATATTGACAAGTGCCAATCGTTGCAAGATCAGAAAAACAAGTGCGGCTAACAATGTAAACCCAATCCCAATGCCTACACCTCGTGCGAGGCCGCCGATAAAATTTAACCAGATTAGCCGCTTTGGCCGCTGTAGCAACTGCACATAGGCAGCAAAATTAGTTCGTTCAAAATAATTATTCAGTTGTGTTACTGCTTGCGTGAGTATACGAGCATGTTCATCTGACATCAAATCACCCTTTTCATCTACAGATGAAATTAGTGTCCCCCAAGCAACATGGTGTTATTTTACATTGTGAAGGCGGCTTGTACGTGGGATAGTGAGAGGGGAGGTGTTACATTGCGTAGAGCATATTTACGTCGCATTGCCAATACACTGATCTGGATCAGCGGGATTTTAATTGTGTTTAGTTTTATCGCAAAAGAAGGTTTCCATTACCAAGCTGAACTCGCACTGATGCCGATTTTCTTTGCTATTGGTCTCGTTGGACTCATTATCATCTTGATCATGGGACTGATCTAGAGGGGAACAATGGTCCCCTCCTTCAACTCACTTACTTAGTCAAGCGAAAGGGAACCGTAATGACCTTGACTGATTTGTTGAAAACGAGCCACGCTAACAACAAACTTGCGGTCTTGTTATGAAGCAAAGAGTGCCACCATCGACCCGTCAAAAATTGTGGAATGACTATCGTGATATCAGAAGCATCATACTGATTTAATTCAAATTCCACAAATCTCTGCAGTCGTTTTGCTGCTGAACGATATTGAGAATGGATCACGATCAATCGCACCCCAGAACCCAATCTGTCCCAATCAGATTCAATTTTCCGGGTGTCATTCTTCATTGCTTCTTCACTATCTGCTGTCACCACATGCACGGAAATCACGTTTTCAAAGTGACTCACCGCATATTGCAAGGCCGCCACTGACGCTTTATTAACGGAAGCAATCGGGACAATGGTCAACCCTGGGGCAGTGGTGTCAAAAGGGACTTGAAAATCATATTTTAAGTCCACCTTTGTTTGATCATAATGATGTTTGATTTTAGTAAACATGATAACCATCAGTGGAACGCCGATCAAAACCAACCACGCCCCGTCAAAAAAACGCGTGACGCCAAAAACAAGGCACGCAGCCGCAGTCAATAATAGGCCAATACTACTGCCAAACGCGGCAACAATCCAATGCCGTCCCCGTTCACGCAACAATCGAACCACCATGCCAAGCTGGGAAACCGTAAACGTATAGAACACCGACACGCCGTACAGAGCAATCAATCGTCCAATTTTAGCATCAAAGGCAAACGTCAATAATAAAGAAATTAAAGTTAGAAATAATATGCCGTTACTATACACTAATCGATCACCTTTTTGGAGAATCCAACGAGGCATAAACCCATCGCGAGCCATCGAAGACCAAAGGGCAGGCCCCCCTGTAAACGCCGTGTTTGCAGCAATAATCAAAATCGACATGGTGGCAAAGGAAATGATCAGACTAACAATATACCCCAAGCCATGAAGACCAAAAATCATGATCGATTCTTGTTGAATGAGGGGCACGTCCGGGTTGTACTGTAATCCATGCACGAGCGCCAACCCCGAAACGATAAAAAAAAGCAGACTAAGTGTCCCCACCAAAGTGAGCAACAGACGTTGTGCCCGCTTAGCAGATGGTTCCTTAAAAATCGGCACTGAATTGGATACCGCTTCAATCCCCGTTAACGCGCTACAGCCATTAGCGAACATGCGCAGAAACAGAAACATCGACATGCCACTTACCGCCTGCATGCCACTGATACTTGGCAAATGCATATGACTTGGATGCATAAACGCATTAATCATACCCACGCCACCAAGAACAAAAATGCTCAAGACAAACAAATAAGTAAAAGGAATAAAAATGCTAGCTGATTCACTAGTTCCCCGCAGATTGATACCCATGATAAAGAGTGTGAGCAAGACATTAAACAGCAGCTTGTGATGCATCACAACGGGAACGAATGGCGCGATGGCATCAACTCCCGAAGCAATCGAAACGGCCACTGTCAGCGTGTACCCAATAATCAGCGTAGAAGCGGCTGAAAGCCCCCAGAAGCGCCCTAGATCATGGAGCCCGATCGAATAGGCACCTCCACCCATCGGATAGTGACTGATAATATTGCGATAAGCTAAAAACAACAATAATGCCAATCCGGCAATAATGGCCGTTCCCAATAAGGAAAATCCCAACACATTTGACACGTAAGTGGCAGAAGCGCCGATACCGATAATAGAAGCCAACACAAATTCCATCTGGTCTGTCGCATACGCCACACTCGATAACGCATCGGGAGTTAAGATGGCCATGCCACGTAAAATACCAATTCTCACATGTTGACCCTCTCGCGTTTTCAGAGGTCTGCCAACGAGCAAGCGCTTAATGCCATACACCATACAGAGATATCCCCAATTCATTGGACAACTTGATCAATGCAATCTTAATGATTTCGCAAGCCCCCGTCAATACTAGTACTATATTCGCTTTATTTGAAGTGTATCCTCTACTCCACTGGCCGCATCTTTAACCCACTGCGTCCATTCCACCATCAATTCATCTGGCTTGCGAAATAGGGGTCCAGCTACTGCTATACTGCCAAGCAGTGAACCACTAGGTGCAATGATCGGTGCCGCAATAGCAAACGCCCCGGGGTCAAGTTCTTCAGCGCTATACGCATAGTGCTGCATCCGAATTTGTTCGAGTTCTTGC
>DAIELO010000077.1 GCA_027341705.1 Caryophanales bacterium | reverse complement strand
GGTGTGAACGGCCTGCCACCAGGTGTTGTACGCCAGCCATTCTTGATCTTGAAACCTGCTTGATCTAGCAATTGATTCGCTTTTGCAGTGCTATAAGGATAGGTATTATCGAGTGCCGAGTTATACCAGAAGTTCACTGGCGGCAGTGGACCATTTTCCGGTTTGCCAAACCCTTTGTCAATCGCTTGGATTAGTGCTTGACGATTGATGGCATATTCCACAGCCTGACGGAACTTCACATTGCTAAATTCCTTGCCATACACCGAGTTATTCATTCGCCAGCCTAAGAAAGAGTAGCCGTTGGTGGGTGAATCATTAATACTGAGATTAGGCACATTTTTTAGTTTAGCCACGTCTTTAGGATGAATTCCAGACATATTAACTTGACCAGACACCAAATCACCCGCTACCGTGTCAGGAGAGACCACTTTATAAATGGTGGTAGCAATTAATGGCTTCCCATGCAGATAATAAGGATTGGCGGCCATCGTCACAGATTGCCCTGGAACAACATTCGTGACAATATACGGGCCGTCACCAACGTTAGGCATCTTGTTGAAAGCAGAAGTCTTCCATTGTGACATTGGTAACTTGCCAAGCGCAAAATAAGGTAGAGGCTGAATAAACTGCAAGTTCCCCGAGAGATTGGTCGCATCGACATTGTACGTAGTCAGCGAAAATTCATGTGCATTAATAATTTTGAATCCCGAAGGAGTCGTACCATCTGGAATAGGATTTTTTGCGCCGACGATGCTATTCACTTCATAGCCATATTCCCCTTGGTCAGTCGTGTTGTAAGATTTGGAAGCGAGCCAGTCGACGCCAAGTTCGACGTCTTGAGAGGTGACGTTCTTGCCGTTGGACCACCGAGCTTTCGGATTGATGTAGAAGTAGATGGTTTTCTTGTCTTTCGAGTAGGACCACTTGTCGACGATGTCCCCGATCAACTGATCTTTCGGGTTTACGTTGAGAATAGGATCAAATTGATAACCGGTAATGTATGCAGTATACAAAGAAGAGTCTAGTGCTGGAATCAGATTTGGTCCAAAAGCAGACGGCAGTGCAATGGTAATGGTATTCTGGCTTGAAACAACACGGTGCGATTTAACTGTCTTTGCGTTTGCCATCATGCCACCGGTTCCTGCAATCAGTGCAGAAAGTGTGATGACAGACAAGGCAGAAAACATGGCTTGCCTTTTTTTCATGAATAAACCCCCCAAATGATTTTCTTTGCGCAACGTCTTTCGCCTTCTATGAGTACAAGTGACAAGCTACAAAATGCCCAGCTTGGTACTCATTCATTTCCGGTCGAACAGACCTGCAAACCTCCATCACCTTTGGACAACGCGTATGAAACGCACAGCCTGAAGGTGGATTAGCAGGACTAGGAACATCTCCCACCAGCACTATCCGCTCTCGCTTAACGGTTCGACTTGGTTCAGGTGCCGCTGATAGCAATGCCTGCGTATACGGATGTAACGGAGTGGCATAAAGATTTCCTTTTTGCGCCAACTCCACTAACCTGCCCAAATACATCACCCCAACACGATCACTCACGTGTTTGACGACAGCAAGATTGTGGGAAATAAACACATAAGAGAGTCCAAACTCCTTTCGGAGGTCCGCTAATAAGTTAAGAATTTGCGCCTGAATAGACACG
The DNA here is from genome assembly GCA_027341705.1 of Caryophanales bacterium. The sequence goes on along the minus strand of DAIELO010000077.1, from coordinate 4,445 downwards.
TCTAATGCCGAGACTGCTTCATCTGCCACGATTAATTTGGGGCGTAACGCTAGTGCTCTGGCAATAGCGATACGCTGACGTTGACCACCAGAAAATTCATGTGGATAGCGAATGCGGGCATCCGCAGAAAGTCCCACAGTTTCTAGCAAAGAACCTACTTGATCTTTGATCTCTCTGCGGGAAAATTTCTTGTTGATGATGAGCGGTTCAGCAATAAGTGAGCCTACACTCATTCTTGGATTCAGTGAAGAATACGGATCCTGAAACACCATCTGGAAATTTTGGCGCAACCGGCGTAATCGCTCGCCTCTAACTGTGGTGATGTCCTGGCCAGCAAAAAAGATTTGGCCTGATGAAACATCAAGTACTCGCATGATCATTCGGCCTGTAGTGGATTTACCGCATCCAGATTCACCTACGATCCCCAGTGTTTCTCCTTGACGTAGGGAGAACGAGATGTCGTCAACTGCCTTAACATCGCCAATTTTCCGGCGCATCACACCACCGGTAATGGGGAAATATTTTTTAATATTGCGTAGCTCAAGCAAATTTGTACCATTCGTAGTAACAGTAGGTACATCGTGTTCTGCCAAACTCACTTTTGAATCCCCTTTCACTCACTGTTCTCTATGCCAGATCACAACGTACAAATTGATTAGGACGAAGTTCTCGTAATTCAGGCATTTTCTCCATACACGAAAGCTGAGCAAGTGTGCAACGCTCTGCAAAACGACAACCTTGCGGAAAGTTCGCCGCACTTGGCACAGTACCAGGAATAGCTAAAAGCCGTTCTCTATCTTCATCAATCACTGGAATAGAATCCATCAGTGCACGAGTATAAGGGTGTAACGGGGTATTAAATATGTCATCAGCAGACCCAGACTCCACTACCTGCCCACCGTACATCACGATCATGTCGTCTGCCATATCTGCGACAACACCCAAATCATGTGTAATAAGGACGATAGCGGTACCTGTCTGATCTTTCAAATCCCGCATCAGATCAAGCACCTGTGCCTGAATAGTCACATCAAGCGCAGTGGTAGGTTCATCAGCAATGAGGACGCTAGGTTCACAGGCCATTGCCATCGCAATCATGGCGCGTTGGCGCATACCTCCAGAAAGTTGGTGGGGATAGTCATTCACTACCTCTTCCGCACGCGGAAAACCGACACTTTGCAATAATTGAATGCTTTTACGACGAGCCTCACTCTTGCTCAAATTCTTGTGGCGAATTAATACTTCATCCACTTGCACACCGATTTTGAGAACAGGATTCAATGCACTCATCGGTTCCTGAAAAATCATCGAAATTTTATTGCCGCGGATATCGTTCATTTTCTTTTCTGATAATTCAGCTAAGTTGACACCTTCAAATTTAATCATGCCTTCGACTATCTTACCGTATGGCGGAGGAATCAGGCGCATGATGGATAATGAAGTCATGCTCTTGCCACTACCTGATTCGCCAACAATGCCAAGCACCTTGCCTTTATACACTGTAAAATCTACTCCATCAACAGCTTTGACTGTACGATGTTTCGAAATAAAATAAGTTTTCAAATTACGCACTTCTAAAAGCGGTTCTGCCATTCCACACCTCCAACAAAAACTGGAAAGCTTTTATTGCTACTAATTTATCACATTCCACATGCTAGTCTGATGTAAATATTATGTAAAATTCATGAAAACGTATACAATAAGCAAAAAGCCTTGATTCGCTGTGAACGAATCAAGGACCTGCGATCTAATAATTGCCATCACGTTAGCTTTACCTGCTCATCCATTAACACATCTGCAAGCGATAGACCATCTAGTGCATGAATGATGCTGTCATTTAACTTCAGCCAGACATTTCTCGTATAGCATTTAACAGCCTTTGCACAAAAATCTTCCGGATCAGCAAACTCCTCACTGACACAGCCAATGGGTGACACATCCCCTTCAAGTATGCGGATTACTTGCCCCATTCGGATGTGTTCAGGCGTGTCGCCCAACGTATATCCACCGTTCACTCCCCGAACACTGGTCACGATGCCGTCTTTGCGCAAAAGTCCAAATATCTGATCCAAAAACGCTTCTGGTATTTCTTCCTCAGCAGCAATTTCCCGCAGCGGAACAGGACGTGAATTGGTTTTTTCGTGTTCAGCTAAAGTCACAATGGCGCGCAAACCGTACTCGGTGCGTTTTGAGACTTTCATCCACGGTCCTCCTTGTGTTTCATGCCCTTTTCACTCTAATTCCACAAAAATTTCATCATTTTCCACACTGACAGGATACGTTTCGAGCGAGCGAAATGCGGGAAAAGCCACTGCCTTCCCTGTCGCAATCGCAAATTTGCCCCCATGCTGTGGACAGCAAATGGTCTTGCCCTCTTCGATCCAACCACCAGCTAAGTGAACGCTCGCATGTGTGCAAAGTCCATTGACTGCATATACCCCTTGCTCCAAATGAATGAGCAAAATAGATTCGTCGTCAAGTTCCACTTCTTTCATACTTCCCATAGGTAAATCTGCCAGTTGGTACGCCTTGATTTTCGCCATTAGCCAATCGAACCTTCCATCTCAAACTTGATCAGGCGATTCATTTCAACCGCGTATTCCATTGGCAATTCCTTAGTAAATGGTTCAATAAAGCCCATCACAATCAAGCGGGTCGCCTCTTCTTCTGTGATTCCGCGACTTTTCAGATAAAATAATTGTTCTTCACTCACCTTGGACACTGTTGCCTCATGTTCGAGAGTGACATTGTCATTTAGTACTTCATTGTGCGGAATCGTGTCTGATGTCGAATCCTGATCAAGGATCAACGTGTCACACTTAATGCTAGACTTCGAACCGCTTGAATCAGGTGAAAAGTGTGCCAATCCCCGATACGTTGTTTTGCCGCCGTGTTTACTGATCGACTTTGAGATAATTGTCGAAGTACAATCGGGTGCTGCGTGTATCACTTTGGCCCCTGCATCTTGATGCTGGCCACGACCCGCCACCGCAATTGAGAGCACCGTCCCTTTGGCGCGCGGTCCCAACATATAAATGGCCGGATATTTCATCGTCAGTTTCGATCCAATATTGCCGTCCACCCATTCCATGGTCGCGTCTGTATACGCCACCGCCCGCTTCGTGACCAGATTATAAATGTTTGGTGCCCAATTTTGAATCGTCGTATAACGCATGCGCGCACGATCCTTGACAATGATCTCCACGACCGCACTATGCAGCGAATTGGTGCTGTAAATGGGAGCCGTACAGCCTTCCACATAATGCACGAAACTGTCATCATCAGCGATAATCAGCGTCCGCTCAAATTGCCCCATATTCTCCGAATTGATGCGAAAATACGCCTGCAAAGGAACATTTGCTTTTACCCCTTTAGGGACATAGATAAAACTGCCACCGCTCCACACCGCCGAATTGAGCGCCGCAAATTTATTGTCTTCTGGTGGAATCACGGTGCCAAAATATTGCTTGAATATTTCAGGATATTCCCTGAGCGCCGTATCAGTGTCCGTAAATAACACGCCGAGTTCCTCTAAATCTTTTTGGATCGAGTGATAAACGACCTCAGACTCATATTGCGCAGATACGCCCGCCAAAAATTTCCGCTCCGCCTCAGGAATGCCTAATCGTTCAAATGTATTTTTGATTTCTTCAGGCACATCTTCCCAAGTCTTCCCTTGGTTTTCGGATGGCTTTACATAGTACGTAATTTCATCAAAATTTAGATCACTCAAATCCCCACCCCATGAAGGCATCGGTTTTGAATTGAATAGTTCCAGTGAGCGCAAACGAAAATCAGTCATCCACCCAGGCTCATTTTTCATAGTAGAAATATCTTCAACAATTTTTTTTGACAATCCCTTTGCAAAACGAACTACAGACACGTCCTTGTCAATAAAACCATATTGATACTCGTCTAGTTCTGGTACTACCTTACTCATGTTCTTTTCCTCCTTTATCCAACGCAATTGTCATCATTGCGAATGGAGGTGATCGCGTTACCCATTCGTTCTAACGCATTCCATGCCAGCGTTGCACACTTCACTCGAGCGGGAAATTTTGATATTCCAGATAAAGCCTCCAAATCTCCTAACAATTCTTCATCGTAGTCCTCGCCACGGATCATTTTCTTGAATTCAGCCATGATGAGCAGTGCATCTTGCAATGACTTTCCTTTCACTGCTTCGGTCATCATCGAGGCACTCGACATGCTAATCGAACACCCTGCGCCCTTAAATCGCACATCGTTGACCACATCACCTTGAAGTGACAATTGCAAGTGAATCTCGTCTCCACAAGTAGGGTTCTTAAGATCGACTGTCATTGCGTCGCCCTGCACTTCACCCTGATTACGAGGATGTTGATAATGATCCATAATCACCTGACGATACAATTCATCTAACTGCATGGCCAAAGAACTCCTTTGCTTTTTCAAGAGCACTCACC
>DAIELO010000076.1 GCA_027341705.1 Caryophanales bacterium | reverse complement strand
GGTGATGAGTGCAGATAAGGCGCAAGCATTGGGATTGCAACCGTTAGCCAAAATTATTGGCTATGCATCTGCTGGGCTTGATCCTGCGGTAATGGGGTTGGGACCGATCTATGCGACCCGAAAAATGCTCGCCAAGTACGGGCTGTCACTGGCTGATATGGACTTGATTGAAGCAAATGAAGCGTTTGCCGCGCAATCTGTCGCGGTGGGGCGTGAACTTGGGCTTGATTTGGATAAACTAAATGTCAGCGGCGGTGCGGTGGCATTAGGCCATCCAATTGGCGCATCAGGCGCTCGCATCCTCGTTACGCTGCTGTATGGGCTACAGCGTACAGGTGGAAAGAAAGGGTTAGCGACACTTTGTATTGGTGGCGGTCAGGGGATTTCGATGGCTGTTGAAATGTTGTAAAAAAAGAGCATGTGAACAAGTGGTGAAAACACTCCATTTATCAGCGTTATTAGGAGTTTATGAGGGGCAAAAAGATTGCTTTTTAAGCAATCCTTAGTTATAATCGGACGTGATTAATCACCCATTCTCAGAATTTTTCGGACTATCACGACGAATGCCCCTCGTACTTATAAATCCATAGCTGATGCAGGATGGTGAATCTGATCAATCCCACGAGGAAACGCAATGATGGGCGTAGTGTCTGGTTGCAGTATGCTGTTTTTTCTGGAGCTACCTTGCAGATCGCTGTTAACATGGTCGTTTTCGGGTATTTTGGCAGTTTGTTGGCACATCATTGGCACCAGTTCGGATGGACATTACTTGGGGTGGGGTTTGGTCTATTCTTGGGCGGGAGCACATTTATAATACTGATCAAACGCTTAGTGGGAGAGAAATGATGAACGATGTTCAGCGTTTGAAAGCACGTGTGGTGCAAATCGCCAAGGTGGGCGCAGTGATAATTGGGCTGACGGTGATAGCAAGACTTTTTTTGCCGATCTGGCAAAAGGAACTCAATGGGCTGTTGCTGGGAGAAGTGGGCGGCACCTACGTCGTGTATAGCATGATTCGTCACGGACACGTCGGTGGCGAACTTGCAGGCAAGTCTTTGTATATATCGGGGATGTTGGGTTACTTGACCCGCTTTATGGTAGTGCTTGCAGGTATGATCGTTGCCGTTAAAGTGCCCATATTTAATCCTTATCTGACGCTTGTCGGATATATGCTGGGATTCGCACTTGTCATCATTGGGATGGCAGGCTTTGTAAAAAAGCCGTAACCATCTTGTCTAGTTACATTTTATTATGAACAGAAAGAAGGTGAAAAAGTGCCGGCATTTCCCTATCTGTTTGTGGGGACCATATTTAAGACGAACCTTATTACGCTTGCGATGATCCTGCTCAGCGGGTTAATCTTGTTGATTATATTACGGATGGGCATTCGCAAGATGGACATGCGACGTCCAAGTGGGTTGCAAAACTTCATAGAATGGTTGATTGATTTTACAACGACGTTAGCCAGGGATACGACGCCAGATTCGACAACGGTTCGGTTCGTTTTGCCACTTGCGTTTGTGATGATTTTCTTCTTGTTCATTGCGAATTGGTTGGGGCTCATCGCAACGGTGGCCATTCACCTTAATCAACCAGTTGCAGCTTGGGGTATTTCCGCTTCCGATCTTGTTTCGTCACATGGCGAAGTGGTATTGTTCGATTCCCCTACTGCCAACATGAGTATGACGTTGGGTCTAGCAGTGATGGTATGGTTACTCAGTCACGCACGCGGGTTAAGGCATCCAAAACAGTATTTTAAGCACTTCGTCTCTAACCCCATGGCGATCATTGAAGAGATTACCAATCCGTTGACGCACGGAATGCGTCTTTTTGGCAACATTTTTGCTGGTGAAGCATTGATTGGCGTGATTATATCCATGCCAATGTTATTCGGCTGGTTGCCGACAGGAATTCCGTTTTTGGTTATTTGGTTGCTTTATTCTGCTTTCGTTAGCACCATTCAGGCCTATGTTTTTACCATCTTAATGAGTTTGTATGTCGGTCAAAAGTCCTATGGTAGTCACAGCCATCATTAATTGCACGACACGTTTTAATGCGCGTTAATGGCGCGAACATTTAGAGGAGGAATTTTCAAGATGACTCAAGCTTTATATGACATAGCAGTAGCCCTATTACTCGGTTTGGCAGCGGCGGGATCTGGCGTTGGTGACGGTCTTGTAATGAGCAAGTATGTGGAAGGTGTTGCCCGTCAGCCAGAAGCTCGCGGTTCGATTTTTGCCAGCGCCCTGCTTGGTGTGGCGTTAGTTGAAGCTTTCCCAGTTATCGCACTTGCGTTTGGCATTATCATGCTTTTCACCGTCGGCAAACTATAAAGGGTGCTGGCACGATCGCGATAAGCCAGGAAAGGGGTGTAGCGAGTGTTTGAACTAGGGACGTTTGTTGTCTCTATCGTTGGTTTTTTGATTGTCTTCTGGATCATTTTTCATTACGGCTATAAGCCATTCGCTAATATATTAGATAAGCGCCGTCAATATGTGGAGTCGCAGATTACCGATGCAGAGCAACGCAAAGTACAAGCGGATGCAGTGCTCGCAGAGAACCAAAAACTTTTAGATGACGCTCGCCGTCAAAGCAAAGAGTTTTTGGAAAGTGCGCGGCTTCGTGCTGATGAACATATGCGCAGTGTCATTGAAGCGGCTGAAAAAGAATCACGGCGTCTGCTTGAAGAAGCACGNGAGCAAATTGAGCGAGAACGCAAAGAAACGCTCGACACCGTGTTGCAAACTGCGTCTGCGCTGACCGTGCAGATTGCTGAAAAGTTGCTGATGAATCACATTACTGCCGCAGTTCATGAAGAATTGCAACAAGAGGCTGAAGCACGCTTAGGTGAACTCGTATGGTAAATGGAACTATTGTCAGGCGCTATGCCGAAGGGCTGCTGTTGGTAGCAAAAGATCACGGCACTATTCTGCCACTGGCTAATGAATTAGAGCTATTAACTACCATGCTTGAGGGGAACAAAGAACTGCGTCAGATCGTTGAGCACCCGTTAATTCATGCAGAAGCCAAAATGAACATCTTGAAGGGCGTATTCAATGAATCGCTATCGCAGTACGCCTATAGCTTATTGAATCTGTTATTTAAGCGCAAACGTGCAGAATATATCATTGCCATCGCTCACCGCTACCAACAGTTTGCACAAGAGGAACGCGGCGAGATTACTGTCGAAATTGAGACCACACAACCGCTAACTGATGCGGAAATGGCCACGTGGCAGGAACGCATTGGCAAGGCAACAGGCAAAAAAGTAACGCCAATCGTAAAAATCAATCAGCAGCTAATTGCAGGATATCGTGTCAAACTGGGAGATCGGGTTTTGGATGCAACGCTTTCAGGTGCCTTGCGACAGTTTGATCAAAAACTGAAAGCTGCAGGCACCTTCTAGGAGGGAAATCATTGAGTATACGTCCTGATGAAATCAGTGCGCTGATCCGTCAACAAATTGAGCAATTTGAATCCCAAGTCGAAGTATACGACACGGGTATTGTATTAAACGTCGGTGATGGAATTGCTCGCATACATGGCCTTGATCGTGTCATGGCAGGAGAATTAGTAGAATTTGCAAACCAGATCTTCGGCATGGCGTTTAACTTGGAAGAAGACAATGTGGGTGTCATCGTGTTAGGCGATGTCAGCGGCATTAAAGAAGGAGATCAGGTCAAGCGCACTGGTCGAATTGCCCAAGTGCCAGTCGGGGAAGCGTTGCTCGGACGTGTGGTTAACGCTTTAGGACAACCGATCGATGGCCGTGGCGACATTGAAGCGAGTGGCTATCGCCCGATTGAATCGATGGCACCAGGTGTTATTGACCGTCGTTCGGTTCATGAACCTTTACAGACAGGAATTAAGGCGATCGACTCGATGATTCCGATTGGCCGTGGCCAACGCGAATTGATCATCGGCGACCGTCAAACAGGGAAAACCGCGATTGCGGTGGATACGATCATCAATCAAAAAGGCAAAGGCGTTAAGTGCATATATGTCGCAATCGGTCAAAAGCAATCGACTGTGGCGCAAGTCGTGGAAACCCTGCGCAAGTACGATGCCATGGATTACACGATCGTGGTTGCCGCCAGTGCGTCTGATCCGGCACCAATGCTCTTCTTGGCACCCTACGCAGGCTGTGCCATGGGTGAGTACTTCATGTACGACGGTGGACATGCGCTCATTATTTACGACGATTTAACCAAACAAGCAGCAGCTTATCGCGAAATGTCTTTGTTACTGCGCCGTCCTCCAGGTCGTGAAGCATTTCCTGGCGATGTATTTTACTTGCATAGCCGCCTGTTAGAGCGCGCAGCGAAACTTTCTGATAAAAATGGCGGAGGCTCGCTTACTGCGCTACCGTTCATTGAGACACAAGCGGGTGACGTTTCGGCGTATATTCCGACTAACGTGATCTCGATTACAGACGGGCAGATATTCCTTGAATCTGATCTCTTTTTCTCAGGCGTGCGCCCGGCTGTCAACGTCGGTATTTCTGTGTCTCGTGTTGGTGGTTCGGCACAGATTAAAGCTATGCGCAAAGTCGCTGGTACCTTGCGCTTAGACTTAGCACAATTTCGCGAACTCCAAGCGTTTGCTCAGTTTGGTTCAGACTTAGACAAGTCAACGCAAGCGAGCTTGACACGCGGCGAGCGAATGGTGGAAATCCTGAAACAGGAACAGTACAAACCACTGGCAATTGAGCGTCAAGTCGTGTCCATTTGGGCAGCAGCCAACGGCTATTTGGATGATTTAGAAGTGAGTTCTGTGAAACAATTTGAGGCAGAATGGCTTGACTTTGTTGCAAGTTCCTATCAGCAAATTTATGACAACATTGTGCAATCGAAAGAATTAGCAGATGCAACGGTACAACTACTGAAAGAAGCGATTGACAAATTTAAGAGCAAATTTGTCGGCTGATCGCGAGAAGTCAAAAAAGGTGGTAGGGTAAGTGGCGCAAAACACGCGAGATATTAAACGCAGGATTAAAAGTGTGAAAAACACAGCGCAGATTACCAAAGCAATGGAAATGGTGGCAGTCTCCAAGTTGCGCAAAGTGCAAACTGCCGTGCAACAAGCAAAGCCTTACATTGCAAAAATGGAAGAGATGTTAGCAGATTTGGCACCTTCCGCTCGCTTTGTCAAACACCCGCTGCTCGAAACGCGTCCTGTTAAGCGGACGGGCTACTTGGTGATCACGTCCGATCGTGGATTGGCAGGCCCATACAACTCACAATTGCTACGCAAGTTGCACAATGAGTTGCGCCACGCCGACCCAGCAAAATACGTACTCTATGTGATTGGGCGCAAGGGACGTGACTTTTTCAAGCGCAATAACTATACGCTTGAAAATGAGATCACGGGGATGGATGACACGCCGCGTTATGCTGCCATTGCACCTGTTGCACAGGAAATCGTGAATTCGTATGCGAATCAAGAATTTGACGAGTTATATTTTGTATATAACGAATTTGTAAACATGGTGACACAACGTCCGTTGATCAAAAAAGTCTTACCTTTGTCGCGTGACCAAGGGGGACAGGCGGGACCGCGCCCGAATTATTTGTTTGAGCCTGATGAAGAAGCGGTCATGCAACGATTGTTGCCAAAATATGCAGAATCATTGTTGTATCAGGCGGTGCTAGACGCAAAGGCGGGCGAACATGCCGCACGCATGACAGCCATGAACAATGCGAATGAAGCAGCGATCGATATGATCGACGATTTGACGCTTGCACTAAACCGCGCTCGCCAAGCTGCTATCACGACACAGATCGTCGAAGTGGTCAGCGGCGCGCAAGCCTTGCAATAAGGGGTTACAGGAGGGAATCGTTTGAATACCGGAAAAGTGATTCAGGTTATGGGTCCTGTCGTCGACGTCCGTTTTCCGGAAGGTCAACTGCCAGCGATCAACAATGCAGTGCGCATTGATTACGATGGGGAAGTATCCATTCATTTGACGCTAGAAGTGGCACTTCATTTAGGAGACAATGTCGTTCGCACAGTGGCGATGTCTACCACAGACGGCTTGGTAAGAGGAACAGAAGTGACCGATATGGGGCAACCCATTAGCGTGCCAGTTGGGCAAGGTACACTAGGCCGTATCTTCAACGTGCTTGGTGATGCCATTGACGAAGCCGGAGATGTACAAGCAGAAGAACGCTGGCCGATTCACCGGTCGGCACCAGCATTTACACAATTGACAACCAAAACCGAAATTTTTGAAACTGGCATCAAAGTCATTGATTTGCTTGCTCCTTATGTCAAAGGTGGCAAGGTGGGACTCTTTGGTGGTGCCGGTGTGGGTAA
>DAIELO010000075.1 GCA_027341705.1 Caryophanales bacterium | reverse complement strand
AACTCAACAAGCTCCTCTTTGTTAAAATAATATTTTTCAGAACAAAAGTGACATACCAGTTCTGCTCCATTATCTTCTTGTATCATCTGATCTAGCTCCACTTGACCCAGCGAAATAAGTACACTTGCCAAACGCGGTTTATTGCATGAGCATGAAAATTCCACTGGTTTACGATCCAATATTTTTACATCCCCAGAAAAAAGACGCTCTAGTATACCCTCTGGCGTGATTCCCTCATGCAACAAAGAAGAAATCTGAGGAAGCGCCTGCAGCGCTTTTTCTGCATCTGCTATGTCCGCTTCACTAGCCCCCGGTAGCAATTGTACGATGACGCCACCTGACGCTAACACTGACAGATCAGTCCCTACCAACACGCCCACTGCCACGGCAGAAGGCTGTTGCTCAGATGCCGTAAAATAATAAGTAAAATCATCGCCAATTTCCCCACTAACCAGCGGGACGCTACCACGATACGGTTCCCGAAGACCAAGATCCTTAATCACATAGAGTGAACCATTATTTCCGACTGCCTCGCCGACAGGAAGTTTGCCCTTTTGATTGAGCGGCAAATCCACATGAGGTTCCGTCACATATCCGCGAATTAATCCTTCCCCCGTGACGACCACAAGCAAGGTGCCTAGCGATCCGCCGCCCTGAACTTGCAAGGTGATTTGATGTTTTGTATCTTTTAGCGTCGCAAACAGCATAGCTGCCACACTCACCACTCTTCCGAGTGCCGCTGTAGCCACCGGCCATGTGTCATGACGCCGTGTCAGTTCGCCGGTTATCCCCTTCGTTGTCGTGGCATAAGCGAGTATATGACCATTTTTAGCGGTTGCCACCACCACATAATCAGATGTGTTCATGCTTCGCTGCTTCCCCTCTGCGAATCCGATCCCATAAGATGCGCAAACCTTTTAACGTCAATTCCGGATCAATGACATGAATATGCTCAGAATCGCTGCAAATCAGTTCTGCAAGTCCGCCTGTTGCCACCACGGTGTAAGGGAGTGGCAATTCATCTCGAATACGATCGACAATTCCATCCACGAGACTGATATACCCATAAATCACTCCCGATTGCATGGCACTAACTGTATTCTTCCCAATTACAGATGAGGGCAGCACCAATTCAATTCGAGGCAATTTGGCAGTCCGCTGAAATAACGCCTCAGCCGCAATCTTAATTCCTGGCGTGATGATGCCTCCTTGGTACACCCCTTGATCATCAATCACGCAAAAGGTGGTGGCCGTTCCAAAATCAACGATAATTAATGGTGCGCCGTATAACTCTTTTGCAGCCACCGCATTAACAATCCGGTCAGCACCCACGTCACGTGGGTTGTCGTACGCAATAGGCAATCCAGTATCAGTTTCATGTGTCACAATGAGCGGTTGCACATGAAAGTAATGTTGCACCATTTTCTCTAATGCCGGCATCAGCGGTGGTACTACTGATGACATCACCACCCCATCGATCACAGCAGGCTCTAAATTCGCCTCAGCAAATAGCGATTTCACAAGTAAGCCAAGTTCATCCTCGGTTCTATCCCGAATCGTCGTAATGCGCCAATGATGACGTAAAATCATGTCATCATATACGCCCAGCACGATATTACTATTACCCACATCTATCACAAGAATCATCTGATAATCACACTCCATTTATAGCGACAGGTATATTGGACAACGCCAATATACCTGTTTTAATCTACAAATAACGGATTAACATGCTAATCAAGAAAGACTTGGCGCCGGCTCATCGCCAAATGGATTACGCCCACCAATGGTGATTTTCGGCCCTTCTTCTTCATTATCTCCCTCAACCAGCCTGCCATACTCCATTAACTGTCTAATTTGTTCACCATCAAGGGTTTCTTTTTCAAGTAGTACAGTAGCGAGTAAATCTAATTTATCGCGATGTTCAGTCAACATCGTACGTGTGCGTTCATAACACTCATCCACAATGTTGCGCATTTCTTTGTCAATTTCATGAGCGATCGCATCACTGTAATTTTGTTCTGAAGTGAAATCCCTGCCTAAAAATACTTGTCCTTGACGATGACCGAACTGCATGGGCCCCAACTTATCACTCATGCCAAACTCAGTAATCATACGCCTGACAATTTGCGTGACACGCTCTAAATCATTAGATGCGCCGGTACTGATCTCGCCAAGTACGATTTCCTCTGATACCCGTCCACCCAACAGTTCCACCACTTGATCAAGAATATCTTCCTTGGTCATAAAGCGGCGATCTTCTTTGGGGAGACTTACCGTATAGCCACCTGCCATACCACGCGGAATAATGGTCACTTTATGCACCACATTACCATTTTTAAGGAAATAACCCGCAATGGCATGCCCACCTTCATGGAAAGCCACTAGGCGTTTTTCCTTGTCGCTGATTACCTGACTGCGTTTTTCTGGTCCTGCAATGACACGATCAATCGCATCATCAATCTCATTGAGTTCAATCACTGATTTGTTTCTGCGTGCGGTTAACAATGCCGCCTCATTTAATACATTTTCAAGGTCAGCACCAGTAAATCCGGGTGTCCGTTTCGCGATAATATCCATGTTGATGTCTTTCGATACCGGCTTATTGCGTGAATGCACTCGCAATATTTGCTCGCGACCGCGAACATCTGGACGGTCCACTACAATCTGACGGTCAAAGCGACCCGGGCGTAACAACGCCGGATCGAGAATATCCGGGCGGTTTGTCGCCGCAACAATGATAATCCCGTCATTGCCATTGAATCCGTCCATTTCCACCAATAATTGATTCAGTGTCTGCTCACGTTCATCATGCCCGCCACCAAGTCCTGCGCCACGTTGTCTACCCACCGCATCAATCTCGTCAATAAAGACAATACACGGTGAATTCTTCTTGGCGTTCTCAAACAAGTCACGCACACGAGACGCACCAACACCCACAAACATTTCAACAAAATCAGAACCACTAATACTGAAAAACGGAACTCCCGCTTCACCAGCAACTGCCCTGGCAAGTAACGTTTTCCCAGTGCCTGGCGGTCCAACTAGCAGCACACCTTTAGGTATGCGTGCTCCTACCGCAGTAAACTTGCGTGGATCTTTTAGAAAGTCTACTACTTCCACCAGTTCATCTTTCTCTTCTTCAGCCCCGGCAACATCGCTAAATGTCACGCGTTTTTTCTCCTCTGTATAGAGACGCGCTCGACTCTTGCCAAAGTTCATCACCCGATTGCCGCCGCCTTGCCCCTGATTGAAGAGGAAAAACAGCACGACAACCACCAATAAAATCGGCAATACTGTCGAAATGATATTCAGCCAAGATGAACCCTTTGGCGGTGAACTAATCGACACATGAGGCAGCTTATTTAAGCCGTTTACCACCTGATCACTGTACAGTGCGCGCGAGGTAAACGAAGTGCCATCTGTCAAAGTACCATCCAGTTGTAACGAGATCCCATCTGGTGTCACGTTTAGCTGTTTAATGTTATGGGTTTGCACATCAGAAATAAACTGACTCCATGTCAACACAGTCTTGGTTTGATTCTCCGACATGATATACTGCAAAACCCCGATAATGACAAGTAAAATGAGCACATAGAATAAAGCGCTCTGATAAAAGCGTTTCATCCCTGACCTCCTCTCGGTTAAGGCGGAAATATTGTAACATAATCTCAGCAAAAATAACATGTGGCGAAGTTATATGCCTTTACCTGTGATTTGTATCTTTGTATACTGATTCTTTTAATACACCTACGTAAGGCAGGTGGCGATAATGCTCTGCATAATCCAATCCGTACCCTACCAGAAAGCGATTTGGCACCGTTAAGCCAAAATAGTCAGGGGAAATATCCACCTTTCTCCCACCTGGCTTATCGAACGCAGCCGCAATTCTAACGGAACGCGCCTTCCTGTTCAAAAGTGAATTTCGCAGATATTGTAGCGTTAGCCCACTATCCACAATGTCTTCCACAATCAACACGTCGCGATTTTCAATCGGACGCTCAAGATCCTTTAAGATGCGCACCTCACCCGAAGACTTTGTCGATGACCCATAACTAGAAATCGCCATAAAATCCATTTCCAGCGGAATATCTAGACGTCGCACCAGGTCAGCCATAAAAATGACCGCCCCTTTTAATACCCCAATCACAAGCGGATTTTTTCCCTTGAAATCAACGGAAATTAACTTTGCCAACACCTCTACGCGAGCCTGAATTTGTTCAGATGTAAAAAGAATTTCCTCTAAGTCCTCTTTCAAGTCAAATCCCCCTACTTGCTAATCTTCCATAGCCGGGCGAACTGATACGCGCAGCGCGCGAGGAATATTTTCCCTTAATAAATTCATCCTACTTCGGGCCAGACCAGGCACCCACACGATTTCTTGCCCAATCGCAAAAATCGGGTACATCCGTCTCCATGGACGAGCTACTTTGTTGTCAATAAACACATCAGACAACAATTTGCTACCCGACATCCCATAGAGCTGTATGCGATCTCCTTGCTGCCAACCGCGTAGCGTCAACGATGGTTGATCTTCTAAGCTAAACCAAGCATCCCAAAGTGTCCGAGAAAATTCACGTGGCGATGGCTCCACGGTCGATTCAACCTGCCATTTTAGCCCTCTAACAGAAAAAAAAGAAGCCCTGTCCACGGTGGTCGGCGTCCAACGCATAGCTGAGACATATTCATTTTGCTCTTCTTTCATTACTTCTAGCGTTGCATGTTGAACAACAAGCACATGTCCACCCTTAAGTGTACACCTGCCTCGTCCCTGCAGTAAAAAGAGACGTACCACCTCAATATCGTCAAAACCATACGGTATTTCATAATCAATATACTCTAATACTAATTTAACTACCCTTCGTTGTAAAGCAATTGGGAGGAGTAAATACGTTTCTTGTTGAAAAACAGCCTGCTGACCCACCAATTTTACTGATGACGATACGAAATCCATCGTCCACTTCGCTAATAATTCATTTTCCGCCCTAAAAATCTCTGCCTCAGTGGACAAAGTTTTCACAATAGACGGATTAAAGAATTCAGCCAAATAAGGAATCAGTTCGTGCCGAATGCGATTGCGGCGATAGCGCAGCCACGTATTCGTTTCGTCCTCTTCAAAGGGAAGCGCGACTTTGCGCGCGTATTCAAGTAACCGTTTTTTAGGTACCCCCAATAATGGTCTGATTACCTGCACGCCTGAAATACTGCGAAAAGGCAATATCCCTGCAAGTCCCTGAGAACCAGTTCCACGCAGCATGCGATCGAGTATCGTTTCTGCCTGATCATTTTGATGATGAGCCGTTGCCACCAATGAATGTTCATAATTCCCGTTGATTTCAAATAGCGACTGATAGCGCAGCCTTCTCGCAGCCGTCTCAACTGATTCTCCAGTGCGCTTGATTTCCTCTAGCACGTTGACTCGCCTGTATTCAAAAGCACATCCATAGTGATTCGCAAGCCTCTCTACTGCGTTCGCATCACGATCAGCGGTCTCCCCGCGAAGCCCATGATGAACGTGCGCCACCACTAATTGATAAGAAAACTTGTCCTGCAATTTCTCCAATAGATCCATTAACACCACCGAATCAGCTCCTCCGCTGACTGCCACGACAATGGTGCGAAAAGATTCGAGCGAAAAAACAGCACGCAACTCGTTTTCCACTATGTTAATTAGTTCCATTTCTGCGAGGCCTCCAAATTGATCGCATTAAAATCCCTGCGATAACAAGCCCGGTCGAGATGGCCCCAGCAATCAGCATCGTCTCTGTCGCCATCGACATCCCGTTTAAATATTGGTGTGTCACAAAATCCTTCATTGCAAAATAAGCATCCATTCCAGGAACCAGCACGATGATCCCAGGCACTGCAAAAACAGTGACTGGCATTCGCAAGTATCTAGCAAAGCCTTCACTGAGCAATGACACCGCAAAACTTGCAAGGAAATTAGCTGCGATCACATTCGCACCATTGTTTAACGCACCATTTAAAAAAAGCCAAGCCACAATACCTAAAATTCCCGCTGGTACAATTGCCTTTTTGGGAACCTGATTCAGCACCGCAAAAGCGATGGTGGCCAGCATGCTCAAAAACGTAGAAACAATCACACGATCACTCCAGCATGTCCCCAAACTTTTATGTACTAAGGCTGATGGCAATTGCCACAGCGACCGCAATAGCAGCTGCCGTAAATAACGCTTCCGCCCCTCTCGCAACCCCTGCCAGCAAGTCGCCCGCGAGCAGATCACGAATCGAATTAGTCACTGCAAGTCCAGGTAACAGCGGAAGAATAGCACCTATAATAATGACACCTTCGTGATGAGAAAACCCAAGCACGCTAATTAGTACGGCAAACAGTGAGCCCACAAG
>DAIELO010000074.1 GCA_027341705.1 Caryophanales bacterium | reverse complement strand
ATTAATACTTACTTGCGCGAAATCTCGACGATTGCGCGGACTTTTGCTGGAATTGATCC
The DNA here is from genome assembly GCA_027341705.1 of Caryophanales bacterium. The sequence goes on along the minus strand of DAIELO010000074.1, from coordinate 6,338 downwards.
AGTAAAAGAATTGATTCCTGTCCGTCCTACACAGCACTATACGATGGGCGGAATTCGCACTAATAAAGACGGTAAGGTATACGGCCTAGAGGGGCTGTTTGCACTTGGCGAATCAGCTTGTTGGGATCTTCATGGCTTCAATCGGCTTGGTGGTAATTCTTTAGCGGAAACGATCGTTGCAGGTCGCATCGTTGGTGCTAAGATTGCAGAATACACGAAGCAATCGACGATTGAGATCAAGACTGCATTGATAGAAGAACATGTGAGCAAAGTCGTGGGACGTATTGATACTATTCTTGCGCGCGGCAAAAATGGCGAGAATCTTAATGAGTTGCGCAAAGAAATGCAAATGACATTAGAGCTTGATGTGGGTATTTTCCGCACGGCTGAACGCTTACAAAATGCAGTGGATAAACTACGTGCACTGTATGAACGCTCGCACAATATTGCTTTGATGGGTGGCGGCGGATCAGGTGCTGATCCCGAGCTTGTGAGTGCGCTTCGTATGCCTGGTATGATTAAGCTGGCATTGACGATCGCAGAAGGCGCATTAGCACGTCAGGAGAGCCGGGGCAGTCACTATCGAGAAGATTTCCCAACACGCGATGATGCTAACTGGTTAAAACGGACGTTGGCATATTGGCCTGAAGGCGCGAAGTCACCTGTCTTAAAATACGAATCGATTACCATCACTGAGATCCCACCTGGTGATCGCGGGTATGGCGAATCCAGTGGGAAAAAATAAGCGGTCTGTACAATGAGCGCATTCAGATCCCATACTAAAACGGAGGCATTCGCATGAGTCCAAGAGAACTGACTTTTCATATCTTTCGCTATGACCCTGAAAAACCAGAGGTTAAGCCACATACACAGTCATTTAAGATAGCAGAAGAACCCGCTATGACACTGTTCGTCGCCCTAAATAAAATTCGCGATGAACAGGATCCGACATTAAAATTTGATTTTGTGTGTCGGGCGTCTATTTGTGGTTCTTGTGGGATGCTTATTAATGGTAAAGCAAGTTTAGCATGTAAATCATTAACGAAAGACATGCCCACTGACATCACTTTGTTCCCGCTACCGGCATTTAAGTTGCTTGGGGATCTATCTGTCGATACTGGCACATGGTTCCGAGAAATGTCCGAGCGCACAGAATCTTGGATTCATACCGACGCGCCATTTGTCGAAGATGCGCAGGAAGAAAAAATGGACGATGACTTGTCGCTGGAAATTTATGAGGCAGAACGATGCATTGAATGTGGTTGTTGTGTCGGCGTATGTGCGACTGCCAATATTCGCCCTAGCTTCATCGGTGCCACTGGGATCAATCGCGTATCGCGGTTTATGTTAGATCCGCGTGATAAACGAGACGAGCAGGAGTATTTTGAAATCGTTGGTAACGACGATGGGATATTTGGTTGCGTAGGGTTGATGGCCTGCGAAGATAATTGTCCTGTTGGCGTGCCACTACGCGGTCAATTGGCGTATGTACGCCGGAAAATGGCAGTTGCAGGATGGCATAGAAAATAAGAAAATTATTTTTGAAATCCCTTTTATTTGATCTTACGAAAGCCCTGAAGAAGTTGTTCAGGGCTTTTGTCTATGCGCTTGATGCATAATGGGTCTGTAAACTTTGGGCTTAAAAAACAATATTAATAGGAAGGACAGGATGGTAATGCCAAACAATCCCATCACAAGGCCGCGTTGATCAGGTGGGAAAATGCGATAAATCATTGCATTTGCGACCGGCATCATAAAGCCCCCGCCAATAGCTTGAAGAATTCGAAATCCGATCATGGACGGAAGATTCCATGCCATTCCACAAAGGGCAGATCCGATCGTGAAGGCGATTAGGGCAAACAAAAACAAACGTTTTGCACCGACTTTGTCAGTAAGCCAACCAGAGATCGGGATTAACACGCCGATGGCAAGTACATATGCAGTGATGACCCATTGGATTTGGTTGGTAGTGGCACTAAGCTCAGATTCCATCGTTGGGATAGCTACATTCACAATGCTTGTATCCAAGATGGACATAAATACGCCGATCAAGAGAATGCTAACTTGGAGGTAAGGTGCCTTGATGTATGTTATGGCGTACTGTTCGTCCACTATTATTCTAGCCCCTACGCGCATACCAGCATTCGTGTTCTTGGTAATGCACAGTGTTATAATGTGAGCAAATATTTATATTTCATTATATAAATTAATGTTATTAATTGCAATTTGGGTTAGGTGGTGTTCGATTATTGTTGTTATATGGAAAGAAATAATAGCTAGTTTTTTTGCGGTACCACCAAAACAATACAAAGAAGATTTTGAACGGGAAGTTTATTATCGAAATGTTGAGATTACGCTATTCATGTCTAGTTTTATTTGCGTTTATACTGTACTGGCAGCTATTTTTTATCGTTATACACACGCCATACATGAGGAAGCAATCGCTAGTCTTTTAGCAATCGTTTCGGGTAGTATATTTATTGTTTACTGGTTATTAAAAAAATATATGCTGCCAATCAAAATTACTGCCAGCTATCGATGGTTGGAGAATCTTGTGATCGCAAGTATGCCCATCGTCGGGATTGCTAGTACTTGGTTTGACCACGGACAGGAAATGTCCATTCAAGTTTATATCATTGCCTCCATCGCGATCGCGACAATCACTAGCGTAAAGCCACGTACTAGCCTCATCCTCTATATCGTAACGGGCACATTAATGATATTGAATTTAGAATTAATACAGCAAGATGGGGCTATTGTATTTCTCATGCCAAATTTGATATTTGTAGAGTTGATCTCTATATTTTTATCCATTATTTCCTATCATATTCGTTTACGTGATTACATCAACCGACGCCAGATTCATGAAAAAATAGTGGAATTAGAGTTTACTCAACAGAGACTTGCTGAAAGCGAGGAAAGGTTCCGGATAATTTATGAAGATTCAAACGATGCGATGATGCTACTTGATGAAAATGGGTTTCTGGACTGTAACAAACGCACTTTAGAACTATTTGAATTGACCAGTAAAGAGGGATTTTCTCATTCCATTCCGACTGATTTCAGTATTCCATTTCAAGTTGATGTAAGCGAAGCGCCGATCTTTTCGTTCGAGAGCCTACAGAAAGCTTTAGCGACGGGTAATCGCTTCGAATTGTTGCTTAAACGTCAGTACACGGGTGAAGCTTTTTATGGTGATACGATGCTTTCGACAATCAATCTGAGAGGCAAGATTGTACTACAGGCTACGGTTAGGGATATTACCGAGCGTAAACAGATGGAAAATGACTTACAGCATGCGATGGAAGCAGCAGAGGCTGCCAATCGTGCGAAAAGCGAATTTTTGGCCAACATGAGTCACGAAATCCGCACGCCAATGAATGCAGTGATTGGGTATACCAACCTTGTCTTAAAGACTGAGCTTTCCTTCAAACAAAACGAGTATTTACGTGCGATTGAATCATCTGCTAAATCTTTATTGGGAATCATTGATGATATTCTAGATTTCTCTAAAATTGAATCCGGACGTCTGGAGATGGAGGTAATGGATTTTCACTTAGATAATGTGATGGATCATCTAGCCAATATCATGTCTGTAACTGCCGCACAAAAAAACATTGCCATGCACTACTCCATCGCAAGCAATGTCCCTCGCGATCTGGTTGGGGACCCATTGCGCTTGGGACAGGTATTGGCTAATTTGACCAACAATGCGGTCAAGTTTACGGAATCTGGTCAGATTGTGATCAAGGTTGATTTGCAAAGTAAAGGGGAAAAGCAGTGTAGCCTCCGATTTTCGATTCAGGATACCGGGATTGGCATGACTGACGAGCAGATAGCAAAGTTATTTCAGGCGTTTGCTCAGGCAGATGTTTCGATAACGAGACGATATGGAGGGACTGGCCTTGGTTTGGCTATTAGCAAACATTTGGTAGAACTAATGAACGGAGACATTAGCGTGGTCAGTCGACCTGGCAGGGGCAGTATTTTTACCTTCACTGCGACATTTGCACGCAAGTTTGAAACGCAAGATACTGAACTTTTGACGTCGCCTGATTTGGTTAGGGATCAAGTACTTGTCATAGACGCCAACCACAGGTCAAGACGGAATAGTCCTGTCCAGATGATGGATCCAGAGCGAAGGGCGAAGGTGTTGCTAGTGGAAGACAACATGATCAACCAGCAGTTGGCGGTGGAGGTTTTACAGGCGAAAGGCTTGGTCGTGGAGATTGCCAATAACGGGAAAGAGGCAGTCAAAGCAGTATCACAGTCATCGTATGACTTAGTGCTAATGGATGTCCAGATGCCTGTAATGGGAGGCCTTGAGGCGACCCGGTTGATGCGAGCGGATGCGAGATTTGCAAACGTACCGATCGTCGCAATGACAGCCAATGCCATGCAGGGCGCAAAAGAAGAGTGTTTGGCTGCAGGGATGAACGACTATGTGAGCAAACCGATCGATCCGGATCATCTCATTGGCGTGCTGGAACATTGGTTACCGCCATATGTAGGGGAATCATTTAGTCATGATCATGATTTTGCGGGAAACATGCCTGAGCATCTGCCGGGTATTGATATCAAAACAGGCATTAAAAGACTAGATGGGAATCAGGAATTGTATCTGCAGTTGCTGTTGAATTATCCAATAAAATATGCGATACACGTGGAAGATATCCGAAAAGCGATCGAAAGTGATGATATTGGTACGGCGGAGCGACTTGCTCACACATTAAAAGGGGTGGCTGCCAACTTGAGTTTTGACAAAGTATACGATGTAGCGAGGAATTTGGAACAGGCCCTAGTGAACCAAGCTGGTGAGGAGATTGACGGATTGTTGAACGCACTCGCCGATGAACTGGAAAAAGTGCTACTTTCCATCAGGCAACTGCAAAAGTGCACCTAATCACCAAAAAAACCCTTAAATGCAGCGTAAGTAATTGCTTGTGCCTTGGTGCGAACGTGAAGGGTTTCTAATATTTTACCCATGTGATACTTGATGGTACGTTCACTTAATCCCAAATCTGTAGCCACTTCTTTGTACATCTTCCCTTGAGCAACCAACCTGAGTATCTCTACTTGTCGGTCACTGAGAATTTCGGTAGATTTTGTAACATGACCTAGATCTGCGCTGTCCGATGTCGATAAGCGGGAAAATTCCCGAAAGATTCTGACAGCCAAACCCGGAGACAATATCACTTCACCTTGTTCTAAACTGGCCAATAGGCTAAAAAGTTCTTTTGCGTGTAGACTTTTGAGCAAATAGCCAGAGGCTCCGTTTTTAATGGCTTCAAAAAGAGTTTCGTCATCTTCGGAAGATGTCAGAATGACAATTTTAGACTCAGGTAGAATGGCCTTGATTAAGCGGGTAGCTTCTAGTCCGTTGCATTCTGGCATGACGATATCCATGAAGATAATATCAGGCTTGAACTCAAGCGCTTTCATAACGGCTTCATTACCATCTAATGCCGTGGCAACCACTTCATACCCCTGTTCCGTCAGGAGATGTTGAAAAACATCTAGAAACAGTTGATGGTCATCCGCAATGAGAATTTTCATCATTTTTGCTTACTCCTCAATGAAGTTTACCAAACTATCGATTGCCACTAATCTGCAAGAATCATTATGTATACAGAAATTTTACATGAAGCATGGTTGTCAAGTCAACACTTGCGTCAATCATTATGTATACGTTTGTTGGTTTGACGTATATATGATGAATCGTTTGACATTAGACTGTACTTTTTTAATGAAATGACTGTACTTTCGTACACTGTCAATTTAAGCAAGAGACATCTATAATAAAATAGACTATTTCGTTTTTCTCAATAAATGAGTGGATGGAGCGTGAATGAGAGTGAAAGGGATCATATTTACTGCATTTATAGAAATGGTAGAAAATACATTTTCGCCTGAAATGGCAGATGACATTATTTTGGCGAGTGATTTGCCGTCTGGGGGGAGTTATAGCGGAGTAGGCACCTACGATCACGCGGAAATTATCCAATTGGTATCCCAATTGAGCCAACGTACAAATATGCCGATTCCTGATTTGGTTCGTGCTTTTGGCAATTATCTATTTGATGACTTTACCGTGCGATTTTCACAATTTATCAATGAGCATGAAAGTGCATTTGATTTTTTGAAAAGTGTTCATAGTTACATTCACATCGAAGTCAGAAAATTGTATCCGGAGGCCGATTTTCCGCTTTTAACTTACGAAGAACCATCTGCTAATGTGCTTGAAATTCACTATCATTCAACAAGACCATTCGCAGATTTGGCAGAGGGAATGATCGCGGGATGTATCGCTCATTTCCAAGAAAATATTGAAATGGTTC
>DAIELO010000073.1 GCA_027341705.1 Caryophanales bacterium | reverse complement strand
TTTAACGAAATGAAATATGCTTTAATTTCCTTAAAACGGGATAGATAGGTATCTGCCAAATTATTGACCTGCGGATCTTCAGCAGTTCTGCGAATTTCTTTTTCGGCAAGTTCAATCAGACTATCAATGTGTTCAAGATATCTAGCTTGCAGTTCAGCATCTGCCAACATGGTGAGTAGCGTGGGTGTCATAGAAATGGTAAGCCGAAAATGAACACCAGCGCGCCGCAAACGGTTCATCATTAGTAGCAAAGGGATATAGGTTTCGGTAATGGCCTCATTTAACCAGCGTTCCTCAAGCCGATGTTCAGAGGAGGGATGAAATACATACGGTAAATGAGCATGCAAAACGATGGCTAAATTACCCTTATTCATGTGCGAGCCCCCTCTCAATAATTCGGTACCCGTCAAACTCATTGTGATACGGAATTTTCAAAAGCGGGTTAGCTACGGCATCGGTGAATAGCTCATTGTTTGTGGAAAAACGGGTAGGTGCCAACGTATTGTAGGCTTCTTCTTGCCATTCAAAGTTCGGCGTACCTGGCATCTCCCCGGGAATGGGAGGGGTCACTACCATATTTGAACGTAAGATGGCAAAATGTTGACCAGATAACGTGGTCGTTCTTAGGTCTAGGACATAGCGATGTTGAGGCGATGTGTGCCGAAAATACCAATGATCAGATCCTGCATTCACGCGTTCCTGACTAACGATGGGTGCATTGGTGCCGTTAAAGTGAACAGTTGTCACGTCATGTAAGAGTAATAACAGTGGGAGTTCCTCCCATCGGCATTGAAAGTGGTCACTAATGAGCTGTTGATGAAGGGTGTCCACTTCCCAGTAGGCAAATAACGTAAAGGGATCAATAATCATCAAGCGAATACGGTTAATGTTGCCCTTTCGTGACCAGTCGGAATTTTCATCAGTGATAATTTCCAAGTTATCATCCCCGTTTCTTTGAGAACATTTAAATATCTTGGTTCTCTAAAGTAGGCACATAAAGTTGATCCACATAGTCAAAGACCATGCGATGTGTATTGTATTGGGGGGCTAGTGTGCGTATGCATGTTTTCATTAAATGAATCCAATTGGTGGGGAGCTGGCGATCATTTTTTTGGTAATACAAGGGAATTATTTCGTGTTCTAGTAAATGATAAAGTGCGCTACTATCTACTCGGTTCATTTCCTCAAATGGTAAAGACGGGTCACTATCTATCGCCCATCCATTTTCACCGTTATATCCTTCTGCCCACCATCCGTCGAGCACACTGCAGTTAATCACGCCGTTTAATGCTGCTTTTTGGCCACTAGTTCCACTAGCTTCCATGAATTTGACTGGTGTGTTTAACCAGACATCAACGCCTTGCACCAATAAACTAGACATGGCCATGTCGTAGTTCTGCAAGAAGAAGATGCGGTGCTTCAATTGCTGAAGTTTCGAAGCTTCAACGATTTCTTGAAGCAAAAGTTGACCAGGTTTGTCGGCGGGATGAGCCTTTCCAGCAAATACAAAGGCGACAGGACGATCAGCGTGATTCACCAGTTCGCTAAGTCGCTCAAGATCTTGAAAAATTAAATTTGCTCGCTTGTATGTAGCAAAGCGTCTGGCAAATCCAATCAATAGAACGTCTTCCTGCAGGTCGAGTGAATACTCGCTTAACAAACGTCGTTTAGCTGTTTGATGAGTTTCCCATAATGACTCATCAGGAATAAGGTCAAAGTTTTTCCATGTGTGTTGCTTATTGATTTCATCAATCCAGTGATGTCCCAGATGGTGATTGAGTAATGACTTTAATTCCTTGGAAACCCAGGTGGCCGCATGCACACCGTTTGTAATGCCGATTAACGAAAATTGTCCATTGGCCTCGGGTAGCCAACGATTTAGCAAGTCATGTGTGACTTTTGTGTGCAGGTCACTGACACCATTGATTTTCCATGCAGTAGACACAGCCAATCTGGTCATATTAAACTGTTCGTCAACCACGCCAAGTGCCATTACTTGATCCCGGCTGGCTCCCATTTGCCAATAAAAGTCACCTAAATACTCGTCAATCATGTGCAGATCAAATCGATCATGACCAGCAGGAACCGGTGTATGGGTCGTAAAAATGGTTGCAGGCTTCACCCTGTCTACCGCATGCGAAAATGGTACTCCCTCTGCTGAATACTCCCGAATGCGTTCAAGTGACGAGAATGCCGCATGGCCTTCATTGAGGTGCCAAACGTTAGGGGCAATTCCAAGCTTGCGTATTGCGCGAACCCCACCAATGCCTAATATTATTTCCTGTGCAATCCGCGTTTCCTGATTGCCTCCATATAAGTGATCAGTCAGGGCGCGGTCTTCAGGTGTGTTGTGCTCAAGATCTGCGTCAAGTAGATAAATAGGTATATTTCCAATTTTAACATGCCAAACTTTTAGTAACACAGTTCGTCCGGCGATCGGCACACCAACAACAATTGGATTACCGTTATGATCAAGTGCTGGGGCAAGTGGGGCTTCGTTGATATTTAGTTCAGGGTATAACTCCACTTGTTCGCCTTGTTCTAAAATATGCTGGAAAAAATAACCTCTTCTATAAAGTATGCTGATACCGACAATGGGCAATCCCAAATCATGAGCAGATTTTAAGTAATCACCAGCTAGAATGCCGAGACCTCCAGAGTAAATCGAAAGTGTTTCATCAATTCCAAATTCAGCTGTAAAGTACGCCGCGTTAATTTCCACAAGATCATCCTTTCAAAATAATTACTGGTACAAAATTTGGCACGAAAGTGGTAGAATCTCTGTTTGCTGATCCACAAAGCCTAGAGGTATCACTCCAGCTTGGTCTTTATTTACTACAATTGTCCACGTGCCATCAGGCAGCCACATACTGGTTACGGTACGAAGCGGATTGACGATAACGAGTATGTGTTTCCAATCGTCGCCGTTCGCATGGTCTTTTAGAATCCAAGCAAGCAGTGGTGGTGACGTGTGTACAAATTCCAAGTGTTCATTCACTTGCGCGGCATCGCTCATGCGAAATGCGGGATGGGATTTGCGCAAGTGAATCAATCCTTTGTAATAAGAAAAAACATGAAAATATTCTAATTTGCGATGCCAGTCAAGTGCATTGATATCGTCGCCAGCCAGATACGTGTTGTCTTTTCCGTGTTTGGTGCGTAAAAATTCTTCGCCACTCTGCATAAAAGGAATGCCTTGGGAAGTGAATATGATGGCTTGCGCCAATAAATCCATGGTTATTTTTACATGCTCAGTCTCCCATGGGTCACTAATATGAATGCGATCCCAAAGTGTCCAATTGTCATGACAGGAGGCATAATTGACGGTTTCGCTAGGTGAGGCAGCAAAATTGTTCCATACACCTTGGTATGCGATGCTGCCCACCACCCCCTTTTTAACGTCATGTACGGTTGCTAATTGACCAGTAACATAGCCAGTATTGTTACGATCAAAAACTGAACCTACCAATGCATCACGTAATTGGTCGTTAAACACTGCGAGACCGGTGTGTTGCTGATCGCCTTTGAGTAGTAAATTATCTCCGAATATCCCTGATGGTCCTGCTGCCCATGGTTCACCATACAGAAGCACGTCAGGGCGAAGTTGTCGTAGGCTGTTTACAATCTCCATCATCGACGATTTGCCAATGAGTGCCATCAAATCAAAACGGAATCCATCAACGTGAAATTCGGTTAACCAATAAATCAGCGCATCTTTCACAAATTTTTGTACCATTGGTCTTTCCGTGGCCAACTCGTTGCCTACACCCGCGCCGTTAGTGTAATGGCCCTCCTCGTCAGTGCGAAAGTAATATTCAGGAACAATTTTATGAAACGATGAGGATGTGGTGTGAAATGAGTGATTAAACACCACATCCAAAATCACACCTAGTCCGTGTTGATGAAGTGAATAAATCATTTGCTTAAATTCGTAGATCCGTTCAATACCAGAGCGGTTGGAAGCATACCTGCCTTCTGGTACAAGATAAAATCTAGGATCATATCCCCAATTATACTCATCGGGGTTCTTTTCTTCGAATCTTCCGAATTCTGCAATCGGAAGCAGTTGAACATGCGTAATGCCTAACTCCAACAGGTGTTCTAGTCCAGAAACCAGCCCATCGGTTGATCTTTGGTGATGATCATTGAATTGTAGGTACTTACCTGGGTGAATAGCCCCAGAAGAAGAATGTGCGGAGAAGTCCCGCAGGTGCGTTTCATAAATAATAGCATCTGTGGCGCGCTCTAGTAAAATTTTACGGTCTGTGTCCCACGCTGGTGGATTGGTTCTCGCCAAATCGACGATCATTGCTCGTGATCGATCTGCGGCAAGGGCTTTGGCATAAGGATCGACTGCCAGCGTAGTAATTTGATGAATCTCCAATTGATAAAGGTAGTAAAATCCGTGCCAATTTCCAAGAAGTGTGGCAACCCAAGTGCCGTTTTGGTCATTTTTCATGGGCGTTTCTTGGATTGGCGCAGCTGCTTCGCTGTTGTAAATTAGCAAGGTGACCTGTGATGCAGTGGGTGCCCACACACGAAAATGTGAGGATGTGGGCTGGCAAACACAGCCTAAGTCATCATAAGCATAAAAATAAGCATCATCATCCAACGCGCGACGGGGAATCACGGTCGTATCTATTGATACGGCACCAGTAATCACACAAGGATGAGTGACATCGATTTCTTCAGGTAATAAAAGCTGCATCAATATCATTGAATTTGTGGGAGAGGGAAGGGGTACAGGCTTTGCTAACCACTTGTGTGATGTAATCAAATCCTTTACCCAAAATGATTCATGGAGCAAATTAGGAACATAAGGTTCGAAAAGTCGCATTAATACAAGTGTTGGAGTGTCGAGATAAGCTTTCGTGACAAGAGGAAAAACCGCAGTTCGAGCTTCTGCGAGTGTATAAAAAAGTTGCGACTGGTTTTCAGCGACCCAAATCTCGGTAAACGGAGTCAACAACTGAATGTAGCGATCCTGTTCTCCCTCTTTTTGTAACCAGTGAGTACTGCCACGGCGAATGAGAAAGCCAATCTGTTCAAGTTCCTCAGGAAAAGAGACTTGAAAGACCACTCCAAACTCATCTTGATAAGTAGAACCATAATCGCCACCTAACTGCGATTGGGTGCTTGAGGGCCATACCCACAAGTCCCAATCCAGGTATTGGTGATCTAACCGATGATAATGAATGACAAGTGAATGCATAAACTCCTCTTATTTACTGCGCATTTGCCAACAAAACGTCCTCAGACAAAGGAAGATGGATTTTGCCACTGAGCAGATCTAGTTGGGTTTGATAGTATTGTTGAAGTGTTCCGATATCAGACCAATATCCGGTCGCGTGATGGCCATAAATAGGCATTCCTAACTGAAGCAGTCTAGGAAACAATTCATGTCCGAAATCATAAGGGCGATCTCTAGGAATGAATGATAGCACTTCTGGTTCCATAATGTATATGCCAGTATTAGCATAATACATGGTGGAAGCGTCCCAAGTTGTTGGTTTTTCAATGAAGTGAACCACCCGGCCTGTGTCATCTGTCACCACGACGCCAAAGCCAGTAGGGTTAGTGACTTGTGTAAGTATGATGGTAACCAATGCACCATTTTGTTTGTGGGCATCGATCGCTTCTTGTAAATTAATATCTGTCACCCCATCGCCACTAGCAACGACAAAAGGTTCATCGAGAAAATCTTGAAAATTCTTAATCCCTCCAGCAGTTCCTAGTGGGGATTTTTCAATGGCATATGTCATTCTGACAAGAAAGCGACTACCATCTCCAAAATACATGCGGATGGAATCAGGAAGATGACCTAGTGAGACTCCTACTTCTCGAATGCCATTGCGGTGCAGAAGATCAATCATGTATTCCATCACCGGTCGATCCAATAAAGGCATCATGGGTTTGGGAATGCGACGTGTGAGTGGATATAAGCGTGTGCCTTTACCACCAGCCATAATTACAGCTTTCATTGTTTTAGCCGCCTTTCTACTTGTTAGTTAAGTAAAAATCCATATACTTCGGTTCTGCGGTGTCAACAATAGGTGAACATAAAGCTGAATTGAGAAATTGCAAGCTTCTAGTAAATCGTGACGCTAGAGAAGAATATATGCGGATTACCAAAAGAAATGACAAAGGATATACTTGGGGTAATTAGTAATTTGATAATTCAATTATAATCCAAGGCGTGTGGATTAAAGAGGCAAACTCGTGAAATTTTTGTGAAAAACCTTTAAGTAAAGCTGTTTCATAAGCTAAACCTAATGTAAACCCTTACAAAAAAACGATTTAATGGATCTGTTGGCGATAGAAAACACAAATAATCAATTCAGAATTCAAGTTTTTATATAACTATTAAGAGCCTTTTGCGCTGTTCTTGGAGCCCATTGTGGGTGCGGG
>DAIELO010000072.1 GCA_027341705.1 Caryophanales bacterium | reverse complement strand
CGTATGCTTGAGCACTCTGACTAATTTTTAAAAATCGTTGAAGCACCTGAATTAAATTTTCCGTTAATTCCGTACCTTTCGTCAGTAAAATTTCTCCAGATTTCGAAATGATATTTTCGTTTAATACCATGCCAGGAATTAGATCATTGATTCTTACGGTATGTTTATGATTTTTTGTCTCTTTATTAATCAATTCACTTAACCGATTGATTAGAAACACTGGGTAATTCGGAACTTGTTCTTTCAATTTTGAAATCGCAAACACAGATGTCATTCCATTTATTACCAAATCATCATAAGCTAACATAAAATTCAGCAACGCACTCCCGTAATATACGATTTCAGGAAGATCTTTTTTCAGAAGTGAAGGATGAATCAATTGATTGCGTATAATATCAGCCACATGTTCCAACCGAGGGATTTTCGAGACAATATCAGCCCCAAGCGCAGGATATTGTCCAAAGCGAACTAGTTCCTCGTCAGTAAGGGGGGTAACAGAGTTTTTCTTTTTCATGATATCAGGGAGTGAAATACAGCCAATTTGAGACAACATGATCGCCAAATCAATATTCCATGCATCTAATGAATTGATGGGAAGCGCAATAAACATATCACGCGCAAATCGCCTGATTCGATTTGATTTCTCGACAAGATACGGATTACTGAATGAGAGCAGTTCGATCATTACCTTAATACTGCCAGTCAACGTTTTTGACAAAAGGGATTGGAGTTCTGACCTTGCATTCTGAAGATTCATGTGGGTATGCACTCTTACCAATACTTCTTGAGGGTGAAATGGTTTAGTGATATAGTCCACACCGCCAACTTCAAAACCCTTGACAATATTAGACAAATCAGACATCGCACTGATAAAAATAATCGGAATATCTTTGAGAACGGGATTGTTTTTTAGCGTCTGGCAAACCGTATATCCATCCATTCCTGGCATCATAATATCCAACAGAATCAACTCAGGAGCGGGATCCATCCCTGCCAGTTTAAGCGCCCTTTCCCCGTCATTTGCCACCATCACTGTATAGTGGTCCCTTAAAATCGCTGTTAAAATGTGCAGGTTTTCTGGAGTATCATCCACAATCAATATTCGTTGCTTTTCTTTTCCCATATTCATCACTTCGCTTCACTCCTTCTCTGCTGGCGTATTAACCGTTACCAATTGAACGGTTTGGTGATGTAATTGAGTGCGCCAAGTGTCAATCCCAGGTAATGTGTAAAGCGTTCGCGATCTCTCGCAATTCCGATAGGGCGCTGTCTAAGTCAAACATGTCCACCTGTTGCTTCAATCGTTCCCAATGTGGCCTCAATTCGTGATAGAAAAATTGATTGTCCAGCGCCTCGATCTGTTCCATCGAATCCACCATACCATGCGCCAGCATCTGCGCCAGTTGCGATGCCTGCTCGCGCACAAGTTCTAAATTCATTTCAGAGACTTCGGTTGGTTCCACTGCTCGCTCTGGTATCGACCGCGCTTCTTCAAAAAATCGAATTCCTTCCATCACCACGCCAAGTTCCGTTTCAAACGATGCGATCAGCACCTCCACGCCCTCCAGCTTCCCTTGCTTAAATGCCGTTTCCAGTTCGGCACCCGCTCCCGCAAGCGTATCCGCCCCTAAGTTCGCCGCCACGCCCTTCACCGTATGCGCCATCCTCGCCGCCGTTGCCAAGTCCCCCGCTGTCATCGTCTCGCGGATATTCGCCACCGTCTCCTCGTTCCCCGAGCGGAACTGGCTCAATAATTTCTGATACAAGTTACGGTTGTTTCCCACCCTCATTAACCCGTTTTCTATCGAGACCCCCGGCAACTCCAACCACGGAATTTCTTCATTCAGCGTTTGCGGCATCGGTGGTTCCAAACGTGCAGGTCGTGCATTCCCGCAGATATGCTCTTTTCCCGATCTCCGCTCATCGCGTTCGCCGTCATCGCAATGATCGGCAACGCATCAAAACGCGCATCTCGCCGAATCTGCCTCGTCGCTTCGTACCCGTCCATCACCGGCATCTGGATATCCATCAACACCCCGTCGTACGTGTGCGCTTCCAGCGCCGCCAGCGCCAGCGCCCCGTTCCCCGCAATATCGACCGTGATGCCCGCCTGACCAAGAATTTCCGTCGCCACCTGCTGGTTGATCTCATTGTCTTCTACCAAGAGCAGGTGCGCCCCCTCAAGCGACGCCAAATCAGTTGCCATCGCCGCTGCCGCCTCATGATGGATCGATCGTAGAATCGGTGATTCTTTGTCAACTCCCACTACGTCCATCATTGCATCAAAGAGTTGCGACTCCGTCACAGGTTTTGTTATGCGCTTTTTAATCCCAATGCGTTGGATTTCTTCGATCAGTTCCGATAAGTCGTACGCCGAGATCATGATGAGATCCGGAGTATGCGCGAACCCCATCGCCCGAATCCGACGCGCCACCTCAATCCCATCCATCTCTGGCATCTGCCAGTCCAGCAGCACCAAATCAAACGGCTCACTCTGCGCCGCCTGCTCCAAAATTTCAAGCCCCTTTGCACCGCTCTCTGCGCCCACCGCCTTACACCGCAGAGATTCGAGCATGTGCAAGAGAATCGCCACCGCCACCGCATTATCGTCGATCACAAGAACATTCATTGTCTTTGGCAGCAGACGATGCAATCGACTATGCTTGCCCTCCACTTCATGATTGACTCCAAAATCAGCGGTAAAGTAGAACGTGCTCCCTTGTCCTGGTTCGCTCTCAACCCTGACCTCTCCGCCCATCATCGCCACCAATCGTGAACTAATCGCCAGTCCAAGCCCGGTGCCTCCGTACTTGCGCGTGGTCGACGTGTCCGCCTGGGTAAACGCCTGGAACAACCGACTTTGCTGCTCCTTCGTCATCCCAATCCCCGTGTCTTTCACCGAGAACTGCAACTTCACCATTTGTTCATCCATGTGCAACAGGTCGATCTTCACCACAATTTCGCCTTGCTCCGTAAACTTAATGGCGTTGTTGGTCAAGTTGGTGAGGATCTGCCCCAGTCGCAACGGATCTCCCTTTAACTTTTGCGGAATGTCCGAGGTGTAATGGAACAAAAGCTCGATACCTTTTTGGTATGCCTTCATACTGAGAAGATCTGACAAGCCAGTCAACGTCTCGTCGAGATCAAAGTCGACAACCTCCATGTCGAGCTTGCCCGCTTCAATCTTGGAGAAGTCGAGAATATCGTTGATGATGCCAAGGAGTGACTGAGCGGAGAAGTTAATTTTCCCTATGTAATCCTGTTGCTTAGGAGTGAGTTCCGTCTGCAAAGCGAGGTAGGCCATGCCGATGATGGCATTCATCGGGGTGCGAATCTCGTGGCTCATATTTGCCAAAAAATCACTCTTGGCTCGTGTCGCCGCTTCCGCGTCATCTTTGGCTTGGCGCAGATCATTTTCCATCCGCTTGCGCTCTGTGATATCCCGCACCGTGGCCTGGATGACCTCTTTCCCATGAAAATTGATTCGAGACAGAAGAACATCCGCGTCAAAATTCTCCATACTACGATTGCGTCTGTGCACCCATTCAAAATTAACAAATCCAGTTTCATATGCCTCTTCCACGTATTTCCTCGACACGGACAACGAATCGCGACCATCGGGCTGAAATTCTGGTGACAAATCTGCTGGCCCAAATTTAAAAAACTCTTCCTTGCTTTCTACTTCAAACAATTCCAACGTGCGCTGATTGCAATCAAAATGACCGTTTTCATCTAGCATGATCATCGCATCATAGGAGTCTTCGAACATGGTACGGAAGTTTTCTTCACTCTCCGTAAGTGCCGCTGTCCGTTCCTGAACCATCTCTTCAAGGTGCTCCTGGTACTGCTTTAATTGTGTAATCTCTTCGCTGACAGCGGCAAAACCCACCACTTCGTCTGATGTGCTTCTGATCGGGAAATATTTTGTACTAAACCATTTAACTGCTCCATAACCGAATGATTCAGTAAGATTCAGCGAATATTCAAACCCCAGACCAGATTCCCCTTGAAGCGTCCGCTGCATGAGAGCAACTGCCCCTGTCCGAATCGCCTGTGAGTCTTCTAGGATATTGCGTTTTCCAATGATGTTTTTAGCAGATACGTTATACATTTTTTCGATAGCATGATTGGCTTCTTGCTGAAGACCATCTACATCAAACACCTGAATTCCTAATGGTAAATTTTCGATCATTTGGCGATAACGAAATTCATTTTCTTTCAGCATATTCTCAATATTTTTTTGCTCCGTAATGTCTCTAAGCGATTGGATGGCACCTATGATTTCATCGGTCGAACTATAGAGCGGTGTTGCGGTGATATTAAGATAACGTCCCTCACCATGCAATACAGGCACCCAAACCTCAGCCGAAAGATTTTCACCCTTATTTATATTAATCCCGTATCGTTTGACCACTTCTTCATTGGGGTTTAATACATAATTCGCAAGTATCGGTCGGCGTTTCCCATAAAACGGCACCGTATACTCATAGTCGCCTTTTCCCACCATGTCTTCCGCTTTGATCCCTGATATTTTTTCCATGGCATGATTCCAGAATGTTACTTTTCCTTCTTTATCGATGATCATGGTAGGATCAGGAAGAAAATTGATAATATCCGTTAGTGCTTGCTCATGCTGTTTTGCATTCTTTTCTTCCAGCAACTGTTTCTCGGTAATGTCTCGCAACGATTCAATCGATCCGAGCAGTTCCCCACTGGCATCATAAATGAGAGCCGCGATTCCCCAAAAATGTCGCCTCTTTCCCCTTAAATTAGGGATTTCAAATTCTGCCGTCAGTACATTCTTTTCCCTTCGTATATTTGTGTAGTATTTTTCGAATTCTTTGTCCGGTTTTTGCACCAAATCAACAAGAATCGGCCTTCTTTCACCATAAAGGGGAATTGAGTGTTCATAATTACCTTTTCCAATCACATCCTCAGCCCGAATACCAAATATCTCCTCCATGGTGTGATTCCAACCTATGATATTGCCTTCGAGATCAATAATCAGCGTAGCATCAGGGTAAAAATTGATAATCTCATCAAGATGTCTTTGCCATTTGCTTGATCGAGTTTTGTGGTTATTTTCTTCCAAAATCAACACGACTGGGTTGCCCTGACCTGTGCCACCGTAGAATGAACCCACGTCAACCTTACAGTCACAAGGGGCACCGGATTTTTTTCGCAATGTTATGTTACGAGAACCATCAATCTCGCGGGAAAATGAAGCAGACGAACTCAGCATCGCCTGCCACTGATCGTCATCTAACAACTCCAAAATGGAATGATTGATGATCTCCTCTTTGTCATACCCCAACATGTTACAGATGGCTTGATTCATGTCGAGTATGACTGATGTCTCAGAAACCGCCATATATCCTTCGGTAATCTTATCGAACACGCTAAAAGAAGACGGTTGCATCAAGATCAATACCCCATTTCACAAAGTTCATCAAACAGATATCTCTAGTGAAATATTGCGAAAGATAGATAAATTCAGTTTACTATATTTTTGCATTAAATCCACTGCACGAAGGTGAAGTCATTGACTAAAAAAAGCATTATTAGAGCCTGTTCAAAAAGGTCATAAATTCGCATCAAAAACAAAAATGCACGCCCACTAAAAATGGTGAAATGGAAGTACCACTACCACCATCAAACTTTGCTGCTTCTTTGTTAATCGCCATGCGTGGCGCACTACGATGAGGGCTTAGATCTATCATCTAAGCCCTCATCGATCATTTTCTAATGAACAAAGTACCGTTGCAACCAGATTCTTGCCTTTGCTCCCAAGTATACTTCACGTTCCTTATTCCCTTTGCCCAGCACTTTTATAGAATTTCGCTGCCAATCAATGTCTTTTAGATTCAACGGTTGTGAAAACGCTGGATACCCCTGATCATCGTTGTATACTTCGGTGGTCCCAGGCTTGCCACTAAACGAGAATGAGTAGACTTCCACCGGAATGATCGGCAGCGTCAGATGACGTCCCATCACCGAACAGGATTTCGTTGTTGAGCAAGCACACCCTCCTTCTACGATTTGCTGCAAACCGTATGCGGTTCGGCATGGTGGTTCGCTGCCTTTCCACCGTGTGATTAACTGCCACTGGTCAGAGCGGCTTCGATCATGTTCCGATCCTGCGAGGTGTTTGAGGTCAACACATCATTACTCAATACACGACTTAGTTAGAATGTCGAAACTTTAACACAGCATTTTTCTTTTCCGAGTCATTCATTAATGCCATTCTGTACTCCAACATCCAGTTTAGAGTCCCAAGCATCTGATCTAATTCATCCTTCTTACGTTCAACCTCATTCATTTTTTGAAGAAGCCATTCAATAATTTCTAAATGGGTACGCGAATTTGCATCATAATCCTGCAAGATTTCCTTTAGTTCAGCAAGAGAACAACCTATCCCTTGAAACTTCTTTACG
>DAIELO010000071.1 GCA_027341705.1 Caryophanales bacterium | reverse complement strand
TACGCCGCCGTAGCTGCCCCCCACAAAAAACCATCTGGAAATTGAATGGTCACCGATACCACCTCCTGATTACCATTTGATCATAGCATCGAACAACCTCTCGTCGCAAAAAAGCCTGTCAGGTGACCCTGACAGGCTTGGAATTTGTAGTTTACAGGCTAGCAATTTCTCCGTCGTACGCTTCTTCCGTCTCTTCATGATCAAGCAGAACAGGTTTTGGCAATGCGGAGGCCACTCCCCAATAGTAAGCAATCAATGCGACGACGATAATCAAAAACTGGTCGTAAGGAGCCGCAATTGCGCCTTTTCCACCACCAAAATTACCGAACATCGAAATGAAGAACATGGCCACGAAATAAGCAACAAGCCACCAAGCAGATTTAAGTTGCTGACTGAATGGAACAGCCTCTGTTGGCATTACGTTTTTCATCAACAAATACAGTACGAAGACAATAAGTTGCAGTCCAATCAGCCAACTATCAATGCTCCACCCTGTCCAGTAGATAATTAGTGAAGCTACGATAAAGGCGATAGGCGCAATAATCCCCATCCCACCAAGCCGGAAGGGCCGACGCAAATCAGGCGCTGTCTTGCGGAACGCCGCCGCAGATATTGGACCGATAATGTATGTCATGACAGTGGCAGACGACACAACACCCACCAATTGACTCCAGATCGGAAATGGACCGGTCCAGAATACCGCCAAGATAAAGGCGAGTATCATCGCTGCGCGAGGAATCCCTGTCTTAGGATCTACTTTGTTAAATACCTTAAAGAAAGTACCCGTTCTCGCCCATGCAAAAATAACGCGAGCAGTGGACGATTGATAGATATTACCTGTGCCACTAGGAGAAATAGCACCGTCAATAAATAAGAAGGTCGCAAGCCATCCAAACCCGAGAAGCATTGCCAGATTAGCAAAAGGTGCCTTTAAGCTCAACTTATCCCAACCACCAGCAAGGCTGCTAGCAGGCACTGCGCCGATAAACACCACTTGCAAGAGCACATACAAAACTGCGCCTAGAACAATTGCAATAATGATGGAAAGAGGCACATTGCGTTGCGGATTTTTTGCTTCACCAGCAAAGTCGACCGATTGCCTAAAACCAAGGAAGGCAAAAACGATACCACCAGTGGAAACCGCACTTTCAATGCCTGAAAAACCATGTGTTGCAAACCCGTGAGAAGTGAAATTCACTCCGTGGAACTGCGTTAAAAGGACAATAATAGTCAGTAAAGGAACAATGAATTTGATCGCAGTAACAATCGAATTAATCTTACCAAATACATTAACACTCCAGAAATTCAAGAGGAAGAATAAAAATAACAATAGTAACTGTATAAACCAGCCAAGCACAGATACGTTGCCGCTCGCAGTGCCGAGAGCCGGCCACCACTGTTGCGCGTACTGACGAACAGCTTCCACTTCAATACCTGCCACGCTAGAGTACGCAATAATTGCAGCAAAACCCATCATATAACCGATAATTGGACCATGAGAATAATCAGGATAGCGAATGATGCCACCTGCTCGCGGCATTGCGCCACCAAGCTCAGCATAGACAAGTCCAATCAATAATACAGCGACGGCTCCGATGACCCAAGAAATCCACGCAGCAGGCCCAGCGATATTGGCTCCACCCAGCGAGGCCATCAACCACCCTGAACCAATAATAGCGCCTAACCCTAGGAATGTTAAATCCAGAAGATTTAACTGACGTTTCAGTTTACCAGATTCCATTAGGCTCCTCCTTCAAATATGATAAAATTAAAATTCAGCGCAATAACCCCAACCCTCCTCTAATTTTTGTAAAAATTCAAACATTCTTTTTGTTGAGTACATTCTAATATACTCAGAATTCAAATGCAATTTAGTAGGGTAAAGTATTTTTGAGTTTTCAATCTATTCATTCCTAAACTTGAATATTACCCCATTGCAGAATGGTACGTCATTTTGCAATGGGGCCTCGATCGCTTACATTATTACATTGTATCCTGTGAGTTCAGCCTTTAGACCGTTGTTCCCCTGCCCACTGTGCGCCTGTCGAAATGCTTCACTCTTGACCCAGTTTTGAAAATGGTCTTCTGATTCCCAGAGCACGCGCACAATAAAGTGGCTACCGTCCTGAGACGCCAACATGTTAAACTGACGAAATCCTGGTACGGCCTTCATATGTTCCCCTGCATGCGCAAATCCCTGTTGTAACCGCTCACCTTGTTCCACTGAGTTCACAAAAATTTTATTATGTGCCTCAAACACTAACTACCACTCCTCTGATTAGTCGCATCTGGTTTCTTTTCTACAATTTAATATTACCTGATAATGATTATATTGTGTAGTAGCATTTTAACCACTTTGCTATAATCATCTCATGAGAGGACGTGGCAAATGGCAATCGCCATCAGAATCCCAACTCCTGCAAAGCGGATTTTTGCAATTGCACTCCCTGCTATTGGCGAAGCGTATTTGCAAAACCTATTAGGTGTTGCTGATACATTCTTTATCGCCAAATTAGGTTTGATGTCCCTTGATGCAGTCGGTATCACGAACGTGTATAACATGACCTATATCGGTGTTTTTATGGCGGTTTCAGCCACCATCTCTGTTTTTTTATCACGAGCCGTGGGAGCAAACAACAAAAATCAGGGTCGTGCTGCAATTTGGCATGGATTACTCATTGCGTTTGCGCTGGGCATCATTTTATCATGTGCCTCCGTGTATTTCGCTATCCCTTTGTTACATATAATGGGGGCCGTTGGAGCGCTGCAAAGAACTGCCTTGCCATATTTCACTATCGTGCTGGGAATATCACCACTAATTGCACTTTTCACCACCCAATCTGCTGCATTCCGCGCGATCGGGGATACCAAAACGCCATTGCGAGTCGACCTTGAAATGAACGCCATTCACGTGGTATTCGATTACTTTTTGATTTTTGGCGTAGGGTCATTTCACGGGTTTGGGTTACAAGGAGCCGCATTTGCAATGGTACTCGCGCGTTTGTACGCGTTGATTAGGCTATGGATGAAATCTCGCACCATAGCAGAGCTTACACTAAAGCGTACGGATTTAAAAGTATCTCCCGCTATCAGTTGGAGTATGATAAAATTTGCCGTTCCTGCTGCGTTGGAACGACTGTCCATGCGGGTCGGACAAGTGATCTATTTTGGCTTGATCGTGAGAATGGGAATTGATGTTTATGCCACGCATAATATTGCAGGAACATTGACCACTTTTGCCTATACGATTGGAAGTGGATTTGCAATTGCGGCCACTACTACGATTGGCCAAGCCATTGGCAGTGGCAATGTGGACGATGCAAAAATATACCGCCACTGGAGTTACATCGAGTCAGCGGTGGCGATGACCGCAATCACCATTCTCTTATGGCTATTTAGTCCATGGTTGGGCTTACTTTTTTCGCACAACCAGCACGTGCTCCATTTGCTGTTCATCATTCTTGCAATCGATATCGTATCACAACCGTTTCTGGCAGCCGTTTTGGTGGATACCTCCGCCATTCAAGCAGGTGGCAATAGCAAATTCCCAATGATCACCACCATCATTGGCATATGGGGTATTCGCACCTTAGGAGTATACGTGTTTGCATGGCACTTTCATTTCGGATTACCCGCTGTCTGGGTCAGCATCGGCAGTGACAATGCGTTGCGCGCAGGTCTGTTTTTATGGTATCGGCGGACTCACAATTGGATAAGAAAACTATAAAGAGGTGAAGACATGTCCATTACTATTTTTATTGATGCAGACGCAGCGCCAAAAGATGTACTTTCGACGGCACGGACACTCGGTCAACGCTACGGAGCCAATGTCATCACCGTAAGTTCGATCAACCATCAGATTCAAGGAGACAATCACATCCAAGTAGATGCGCACCCACAGGCGACTGACATGCACATTCTCGGACGCATTAAAAAGGGGGAACCGGCTATTGTGATTACGCAGGATTACGGTCTCGCTGCCATCGCGTTGGGAAAAGGCGCAAAAGCATTGTCACCAAAAGGAATGGAGTATACGGTGGACAATATCGATCTTTTGCTCTATGAGCGGGCATTACATCAACGTGAACGAAAAGCTTCGGTGCGTTTTCGCGGACCAAAAGCGCGCACCGACGAGGATCGCAAGACATTCGCTTTGCGTCTTGAAGCATTGCTATCTATCAGAATTAGTGATTCCCTCTGATACAGTTATTTCTTTTCAAGACGGTGTTGTACTATTTTATGTACCCACCATAGAATAACGATCACAATCATTAGTATCGGTGCCGTTATATACCAATGGATAATCAATGTTTGCCCGTAATGTCGCCAAATCATCTCAAGATAGCGTCCCATAACCAAAAACAGCGCCGACCACGCCATTGCCGCAAGCAGATTATAGAGGTTGAATTTCCCGTACGTTACTTTGTTAATCCCCGCCAAGTAGGGTATGGCAATGCGAACAAACGCAATAAATTTACCAATGAGTAAATAGGCGGACTGAAAGCGCTGAAAATTAATTTCCACAGAATGAAACCGCGATTCCGTAATCCCTATGCGTCGACCATACCGAAGGATGGCAGCCCTTCCCACAAATCGGCCAATGCCATACGCGATATTTGATCCCACCACATTCCCCATAACCGCCATAATCCATAAAGGTACAAATGCAAAAACGCCACGAGACATTTCAATCCCTGACGTGATCAAAATCGTTTCAGAAGGAAAAGGCACACCGATGGCTTCGAAAAACAATGCGAGAAACACGCCTAAATAGCCTAAATGTTGCAACCGTCTTCCCCCTTAACCTAGCACTAGCGCAATTCCCTCAATTAGTAGCATCACGACCATGTCAACAATGAGGACGCAGAATACTATTTACATTATACAGTGGAAAACGTGGGAGTGCTTGATGATATCGCACCAGGGACACATAGACCACGTGAAAGGTTAATTTTTCTAGCAAATAATACTTGTTCCTATTCATTTTTTGATGTACCCTCTTCATAGATGAAATATTGGGAGTGTAGAACAATACTAATGACAGAGAACAGCTTGACGAAAGAGGAATACCTTGCACTACGAGTAACAAAATCTAGGTCAGAGGTTCGGTTAGCCCTGAAGATAGGGCCGATTCGCTTTGATCAGATGTTGGAAGAAATGGGCGTAGATCTGGAAAGTGATCGAGCACAACGTGTGAATCGTAAAAAGGTCGATTAATCGCGAGGTTGGCGGGGGAGTTACTGCAGTTCGTAGGGGTGTTTCTCATGACACACTGGATAAAAGCAGAATTCGTGACTATTTTTAATAGTTGTGAGAACCAGCAGAAAGATTCCCATAAAAGAGAAGCCCCAGCACATCACTTAGTGCAAACCGTTACACACTTTCCTGCTCAAGCCGGATGCCGCGCGCGAGCATCGCGTTGAGCACCGGCACCCACTCAGCATACTGTGGATCTTGCGCCGCCACGCGCAACTGCTCTGCATACTCGTCAACAACGGGTCCCGCCACCGCCTCGTAGGCAAGTAGCGTGTCCACATCCATACGATACGGTCGCAGCGCGGGAAAAAAGTGACGCTTCATGTACTCGAAAATGCGGATACCGCCAAGGTCGATATCACCCCAATGATAAACTTCGGTCACCAAATCCATCCCCTCCGCCAGTTTGCCAAGCAGTTCCTGCAGAACGCGGTGAGGATATCCGCCCGTATAGATCACGACCTCTTTCGCCGCATCTGCGGCATGCACGTCAATCCACTGATGATAGCTGGTCAGGTTTTCAATCGTCAGCGCACGGCGTGCTGTCGTCGTCACCCGCTCGATCGCACGAATGGTAGTGCCAGATAAGCCGAGCCCGCCGGGAAATAAGGAGGTATCGATCACGCGCCCGTCTGCCAAATATAGCAGAAGCGACCCGCACACCCAGGCGTGTTGCGGGTTTCGCACAATGCCCAGATAGTCGAGCCACTCTTCCTCCGTGTCTCGATACTCTCCGGACGCTTTCTTTACAAGGCCAATCAGGCGCTTCAGCACCCTTCGCTCCAAGTGCTTGGTGTCACGAAACAGCCTCTGGCTAAACACCCGCAGCGCCATCTGTTCGCCTTCAAGTGCTGGAAGCTCGTTTAACACCAACGCGAGATCGGCATAGCCCTCCGCGTCGTCCACATCAAGAGAAGCGGTTTTGCGCTCAGCGAAGGATTCTTCCTTTTTCGCAACCCATCTTCGTACCCATTCCCACGGGTGATCGGATAGCGGCGCGAGCGTTGCACGCAAACGTTCCAACTTCTCGGTCAGCGGCACAACACCCGACACCGCGTAAGCCACCTCCACATTCTCGACGCGCAGATACACTGTCCGCACCACTTCCTGTTCACGAAACCTTTCCCAAGTAAGTTCGATGGCACCCTGACCCACCAACTCAATCAACGATTCATTCATCCACAAACGCTTACGAAAGTCCATTTCATCG
>DAIELO010000070.1 GCA_027341705.1 Caryophanales bacterium | reverse complement strand
CTTTGAATGTGTATGTCATGAGCGTGCTTTTTAGTATCGTTTTTTTACTCGTTGTGGTGGATTTAATGCGTCGACGATGGTTGTTGGAGCAATATTCGCTGTTTTGGCTAGGTATGGGAATCGTCATTCTGATTTTGTCACTATTTCATGGTGGATTGAATCACATTGCATCGTCTTTTGGAATATTTTATGCACCTTCGCTTTTGTTTCTCATTGGTTTTTTATTTATGTTAGGTATAACATTGCACTTGACCGTGGTGCTGTCGCGTCTCACCATCCGCACGGTGCGAATAGTACAGGAAGTGGCAATTTTGCGCGCTGAATTAGAGGCGTCTAGAGTAGAACTTGAACAGATTAGGAGTGAATCGCAATGACCACCAAACCATCTAAAGAATTAGAGCCAATTCCAAACCCATATCCTGATCGGGATTATGAAATAGTAATTGATGCTCCTGAATTTACGACGCTTTGTCCCAAAACAGGACAACCTGACTTTGGAACAATCACCTTTCGTTACCATCCGGGTCCGTTTATTATCGAATTAAAATCATTGAAATTATATCTCTGGAGTTTTCGTGATGAAGGACACTTTCATGAAGCAGTAACGAACAGGATTGCGGATGATTTTGTGCGGTTTGCTAAGCCTAAATTTCTAGAAGTAGTAGGAAAATATAATGTGCGTGGGGGTATCTCGACCACGGTGCGTGTCGAATATCGTGAGCAACAAGGATGAAAGTAGGCGTTCATTCGGGAATGACAGCACTGTTGCTGGTGCTGCTTTTTTCGTCGTCATTTCCTGTGATGGCCGCCACCAATTCACAGGCCAGTATGAAAATCAATGTAGGATTTCAAAATTATTATGATCCGCGTTCGTGGGTGCCTGTGCATGTGACAGTAAGTACCACGTCACGCCACCCGTTGCACGGTGAGATTGTGTATGTGGTTAGTTCACGTGATCGTCCGTTTGAAGGCCAATACACATGGAAGCTTCCTGTTAGCACGGTAGGTACGGGTGGTGTGCAATCTTCATCGATCACGATCGGTCTCCCTGGCCTTTTTTTAAAAGGGGCCGGGGAACTGTTATGGGAAAACAACGGTCAGATCGTAATGAAATCTCATCTTCCAGGGATTGCGATTAGCGGCTCTGAAATTGCTGGAATCATCAGTTTGCGACCAGAGTCTGTGCAATTTTTGGCTGGGGTATCGTCTGACAATGGTTCAACTGAACTGGTTACGGCCTATATTCCTCCTACGTCATTACCTTCTTCGATGCCGTTATTGGAGTCACTCAGTTATTTGTATATTGATGGGTCATCGGCCGCATTGCTATCACCCTTGCAGATTCAGGGTATCTTAAATTGGGTTCGCGCTGGAGGGATTTTACTACTTGGGGGAATTGAACCCAATGCGGGGCAAGTTGATGGATTTTTAGGACAAAGCCCCGTCGTGCCAAGTGTCGTGCTTGATCAACCGCCTACGCTCTTGGCAAAGTACGCGGGGAGCACGGGCATCCTCACGAATGAGTCCTTATTGTTTGGTCACGTAACGAGTGGTGCAAAAGTGTTGGTAGGTTCGCAAAACAGTGTGTTGGTAGCGGCCAAAACCATGGGACGTGGCAAGATCGTGTATGTAGGATTTGATGCATCAGCACCTGACTATTTATCGTGGTCGGGATATGCACAGTTTTGGGATACACTATTGCACTCCTTACGCGCACAAGTGCTGCAATCAAGCCCTGATTTATTTGGAACCAACGGTGTCTGGGGATTGTATGCTGCTTCAGAACAATTCCCGCAAATGTATTCCCCGCCGTTGTGGATTTGGGAAACCGTGTTTGGTTTGTATGTATTTATTGTCGGACCTGTGCTGTACTTTATTTTGCGCCGGCATCGCCGCAATGAAATGGCATGGCTGTATCTTCCTGTGATCTCGCTGTTTGTGGCAGGTGGAATTTATGTGCTTGGCGTCATGCAACGACCCAATGGGATTTTGACGCAAAGCGTAGGTATGGTGGATTTGTTGGACCATTCACTAACGCAAATTGCGGGTGTGGAGGCGTTTATGTCTCCACAGACAAGGAGCTATTCGATCCACACGACGGCCGATACGTGGTCTGTTCCCATGTCAGAGCAAGCGACGGGAATAGGAACGTCGCAAACCAAGAATGAATTTTCGGGACAGTCTGGTAAAATTTCTTTTAACAAGGTGAATGCTTGGGGTGGGAAATTCGTACTTTCTTTAAATTTGTACAAGCGGTTCGGCTATGTAAATGGCACTTTGTATCGTGAAGGTCACTCGCTGGCCGGTTATGTGACCAATCAAACACGTTTTAATTTTACAGATGCAGCATTTGTGGTGAATCATCAAGTGATTGCGATTGGTCCAATGAAAAAAGGGCAAAGTGTAAATATTAGTGCCGTATTGCAAAGTGTCAGTTCGCGCAGCAACGTAATGGCTGGATTAGGCACTGTTTTGGCTAGTGCCAATCATGGGGTAGGAAAGTCGTTATTTGATAATTCAGGGACATTTTTACGACAAAACATTCCAGATGGACAAGCGATGTTGGTCGCATGGTCGCATGATGAGCCAGCTCTTTTAAGACCTGATGGCGTGACGTTACCTGCCACGCCACAGTGGTTGATTCGAGAACTAATTCCGATTACGCCGATAAAGGAGTGAAAAGCGTTGATACGGGTAGAAAATTTAAGCAAAAAGTACGGCAAAGTGACGGCTATTCACAGCTTGAATCTCGATGTCAGAGAGGGTACCGTTTTTGGCTTTGTCGGTGAAAATGGAGCGGGTAAGACCACGACGTTATCTATTTTATCAACCCTGATGTTGCCTACCTCTGGACGAGCGTATATTAATGGTTATGAAGTGACGACTGAACCAGGACTTGTGCGCAGACAGATCGGTTTTTTACCTGATGAATTTGGTGTCTATGATGATTTAAGTGTACGCGAGTATCTTGCTTTTTATGGTACAGCGTACGGCGTTGATGCGCCCATGATTGAAAAAAGGGCGTCTGAGTTACTTAGATTGGTTAACCTGGAAGATCGTTCGGATGCGTTTGTTAATTCCCTGTCTCGAGGGATGAAGCAACGGTTGGGGCTTGCTCGGAGCCTCATGCATGATCCACCGGTGCTAATTTTGGACGAGCCTGCCTCTGGACTTGATCCGCGTTCAAGAATTGACATGCGGGAAATTATCAAAGGCTTGCGTGAACGTGGCAAAACAATTTTGATAAGCTCACATATTTTGCCTGAACTTGCGGATATGTGTGACGAAATTGGCATTATTCAGCATGGCACACTGGTCGCGTGTGCGGCGGTTGAAGTGGTGAATGCAAGGGTCAATGGCAATCGGCACTTTCTTTTGGAAGTGATTGCGCAGGGGCATCGTCTTGCAGAATTACTGAATCGAAGATCAGAAATTACAGAAATATTGAAAGTGGGAGAAGACAAAGTGGAGTTTATTTTTGCAGGTTCTGAGACAGAACAGGTAGAATTAATCCATGAACTTGCTGTTTCTGGCTTTCAACTAAAAACATTTCAAGAGTTGGGCGGTAGTTTAGAAGATCTGTTTTTGCGACTGACGACAGATAACGATGTGAACATGCCACCGATTTCTAAAATGGCTTGATTGATACATGGTAGTGGGAGGATAAATTGTGCAGGCACAAGGGCATCACAAAACGAGCCAATGGATCAATCCGTTGTTGCGAAAAGAATTGCGTCAGCGTATGCGTTCGGGACGAACTATTTTGGCCCTCTCCCTGTATCTATTCGTGATCGGTACGGTGGCTTTTGTGTATATGTACGTAAATGTACAAGGACAAACACTGATATTGCAACCTGCGCGTACAGCAGAATTATTTACTTTTCTCTCCTACCTGCAATTGGCATTAGTGTCCTTTGTGACGCCAGGCATCGCGTCGGGTGTGATCAGCGGGGAAAAAGAACGGCAAACATTATCAGTGCTTTTAACCACACCATTGTCACCACTGACGATTATATTTACTAAATTTATAAGTTCGATTTCTTTTCTATTGTTGCTGATTATTATGACACTGCCACTTTATAGTATAGTGTTTTTGTTTGGCGGGGTACTGCCATCGCAGGTGCTGGCAGTTTTTGGACTGCAAATGATTACACTAGGTGCAATTGCAGGAATTAGTATCTTTTTTTCTACATTGCTGCGACGTACAGGCTGGAGCACAGTGTTTTCGTATGCCACGGTGGCGATGCTTTTCATCGGGCTGGCTGTGTTTGGGTATTTATTTGATAGTTTGGGTTTACATAATCCCGAAGAAAATCTGTGGATGCATCTAGCTGGCATCTGTTATGCACTTGATCCTATTTACATGCAAGCGGGGATTGAATCTAATTTGGGGCTATTGAATCCTGCATTAAGCCCTTCTCTAGTATCATCAGTTTTTGAAGTGGTGAATAGTCATGCACTGTCAGGCAAAGAAGTGTGGTTTTTCTTTTTGATTGTGTATATCGCAAGTGGGACTGTTTTGCTTCTGATCAGTTCGTGGCGGCTCAGACCGGGTAGCTTTACAATGGTACGTAAACGCATCATTCGGTGGATGGCACACTAGCACTAATTTGAGGAGGGACATAATATTTCGATGGGACATACAATGTGGTACTTGGTGATAGCAGGCGCACTGGTCATCATTCTGATTTTGCTATTAGTCATACGGAGTATGCAAAAATCGCGAAAGACACAGACGCACGATGGGCAGACGGAAGTGGCTCCTGTACCTGAGGTGGAGTCGCCAATCGAAATGGTCACCCAAGAACAGACACATGAGCATCGCGAAGATAAAAGAGCATCCCTTCATGCGCAGACTGCTGAGCCGATTAGCTGGTTTAACGATGTGGTGCCTGAGCAAGTGCCACCACTTGTGCTGCAGGATTTGGATGAAGCGGAAACAGATTTTCACTTAAATGAAGATCATGTCGTGCGTATGTCTAGTTATGAGGCTCCTAGTACAACATTTGAAGATGAAGATGCTGACGAGGTGATTGAAGCATCGGATTGGCTAGCGGAGCCATCATCTGAACGCGTGGCAATGGCAGTTCCTGATGAGCGACAGCAATGGTTGCAAAGCAATCTAGATATGCCTGGTGTACTCGGGTGGTTTACGCTCACTGCATTTGGCGAGGTGAGGTATTTTGATCAGCCATATGCCGATGAAGTACATCATCATTTTGCAAAATTACTCGAACAAATGATTGCTGCATCAGAACTCGTTGGCATGGCAGATTGGAAAGAGTTTGTCTTACGCGGAGAAGAAGGGGTCATCTTAATGATGACAGCTCCGCAAAGTGTAATGGCACAAGGGGACTATCTTGTGGTATTTTTAGATGAGGAAAAAGCAGTATCCAATGTGATCGCACAAATGGGACAAGTTAGTTGAGCGATTGACGATAATCATACAGGAGGAAATTTAGGAATGAGTGTACAAGATGTAACTGATAATGATTTTAAGATGTTTTTACAAGATGAGGCTGATCGCCCAGTCATCATTGATTTTTGGGCGGTTTGGTGCGGCCCGTGCAAGATGTTATCGCCAATTGTCGTCGAACTGGCAGAGGAATATCCGGACAAATTAAAGGTCGGCAAACTCAACGTGGACGAAAACCCACGGACAGCAGGCGAGTTTGGTATTATGAGTATTCCTACGTTGCTAGTTTTTAAAGGTGGCGAAGTCGTGCGTCAAATTGTTGGCTATATGCCAAAAAATCAGCTGAAAGCGAAATTAGCTGATCTTTTGTAATTACAATCGGAATGGTGATACAAAAATAGAGCAGCTCTTAGGAGCTCTGCTCTATTTTTGTTGATTTTTTACGTGTTCAAAGCTAATCTTCGCAGCCGCTAGTGTCTTTTCTACTTCTTGTTCTGTGTGTGCTGCGGTTAAGAACCACGCCTCGTATTTTGAGGGAGCTAGGTGTACGCCATTTGCCAGCATCGCTTTAAAAAAGACAGCAAACGCTTTTGCGTCAGTCTGTTTGGCATCTTCATAGTTCACGATTTGATGATCACCAAAGAACACAGTGAATCCGCCGCCTAGACGATTAATGGTAATCGGGACACCAGCTTGTTGTGCGAGATCTAATAAGCCTTCTTCGAGCGCTTGCCCCAAACTATTCATGCGTTCGTACACACCAGGTTGTTCAAGCACATCCAAACAAGCCATGCCTGCACGGATCGAGGCCGGATTGCCGGCTAACGTTCCCGCTTGATAAGCAGGTCCGAGTGGAGCTACCTGCTCCATGATTTTTTGCTTTCCGCCATACGCGCCAATCGGCAAACCGCCGCCGATGATTTTGCCTAGTGCGATCAGATCAGGTTTGACCTCATTGTAATTCACGATGCCAAAGCGAAAGCGAAATGCCGTGATCACTTCATCGTAAATGAGGGGCACATCCATGGCTGCTGTCGCTTGCCGGATGGTCTCTAAAAACCCTGGAATAGGCGTAACAATACCGAAATTGCCCACTACTGGCT
>DAIELO010000006.1 GCA_027341705.1 Caryophanales bacterium | reverse complement strand
TGTTGCACCAACTGATGATTTCCAATTTCCACACCAAAGGTTTTACGTTCATGCGCATACTTGACAGAGGCATCCAGACATGCGCGCGTTAATCCAGCGGCTCCCGCCGCCACAGTAAACCGACCGTTATCCAGTGCAGACATTGCAATTTTGAAACCTTCCCCATCTTCACCAAGACGATTCATTGCAGGAACACGCACGTCCTCCAAAATGACCTCTCCTGTATCCCCACCATGTATTCCTAACTTGCCTTTAATCGAACGCGTAGTAACTCCTGGAAATGTCCGCTCTACGATAAAGGCAGTAATTCCGCGATGCTTTTTATCCGGGTCAACGGTAGCAAAAACCAAAATATTATCAGCGTGGTTGGCTAGTGAAATCCAAATTTTCGACCCATTAATGATATAATCGTCTCCATCGCGTATGGCACGCGTCTGTAGTGAACCAGCATCCGATCCAGCGTTAGGTTCAGTCAGCGCAAATGCTCCCCATTCTTTTCCAAGTGCTTGAGGAACTAGATATCTTTGCTTTTGCGCTTCCGTCCCCCACTGAAGTAAGGTCATACTGTTAAGCCCTGTATGAACTGAAACAGCAGTGCGATATGCGGTGTCCCCGTATTCTAGTTCATCGCAGACGATCGCCAAAGAATTATAGTCCATATTGGCACCACCATACTGTTCTGGAATACAAACACCCATTAATCCGAGATCGGCCAGTTTGCGGATAACGTTCGTCTCAAAATGGTGTTCCTCATCCCATTTTTGCATATGAGGAATAATTTCTGATTTTGTAAACTTACGCACCATAGACTGCAATTCTAATTGTTCCTGGCTAAGCGAAAAATCTAACATGTCAAAATGACCCCTTTCTTCTCTAAAACTTTAATCTCCACGTCTTCATACCCTAGTTCTACTAAAATTTCTTGTGTATGTTGTCCTAATCGCGGAGGAGCCATCACATTAAGTGGCGGCGTTTCGGACAACTTCAAAGGACTACCCACCAATGTTAATTCTCCGGCTAAAGGATGACTCACTTTCCATAACATGTCCCGCATCACCGTCTCTGTCGCCGCAAGCGCAGTTGCCACTGAGCGCACCTGTCCACATGGTATGTTAGCCACAGTCATGCGTTCTAGCACCTCCTTTGTAGAAAATTTTACAAGATAACTTTCTAACAAGGGAATGAGTTTTTTGCGATTTTTCACTCGTTTGGCGTTGGTGGAGTAATCCGAATGGTCGGCTATATCTACTATCTCCAACGCCTCACAGAAAGCACGAAACTGATGATCATTTCCCACCGTAATCACAAGTTCCCCATCATTAGTCTGAAAAAGCTGATAGGGCACAATGTTGGGGTGTTCATTGCCTAATCGCTGTGCATCTCCCTTTCCGATCAGCACATTACTTGCCACATTAGCAAGCATCGCCAATTGCGCATCGTAAAGCGCCATGTCAATTTCCTGGCCAATCCCTGTTCGCTGACGAAAAAGAAGTGCGCTTTGAATAGCGACCGCCGCATAGAGTCCCGTAAACAAATCAGTGATGGCCACCCCTACTTTCGCAGGCGCTCCTTCTGCTTCCCCTGTTATGCTCATGATCCCGCCAATGGCCTGCATAATGTAGTCGTACCCTGGTACGTTGTGCGTGTTGCCATACCCCGATATGGAACAATAAATGACATTCGGATTGATGACTTTTACCTGCTCGTACAAAAGTCCCAACTTCTCTGCAGATGAGGGCAAGAAGTTATGAATGATTACATCCGCTTTAGTGATCAACTCTTCCGCCACCAGACGTCCTTCAGATGACTTGAGATTGACGGCAATCGATCGCTTATTGCGATTCACACTTAAAAAATATGCACTTTCTCCCTCAGCAAATGGCGGTCCCCACGCGCGTGTATCATCGCCAGAAATAGACTCTACCTTGATCACCTCTGCACCCATATCTGCCAAATTCATCGTACAAAACGGACCAGCCAATACACGTGTAAAATCCAAAATCCGAACACCAGTCAATGGATGCATAGCATCCACCTCTTTTCTTATGTAAAACCTATTATAGGAATTCGATTCCTATAATAATATAATACAATACTTACTGACACATAGCAATCCCACAATAAATGAGCACGTCGACTTTTGCTTGGGTGGTTCATGAATAAATACCTGATAGAGCAGCGGTATAGCATGATGACGGTACAAGTTTAAGAAGGTGGAACATCATCGACGTTGCGATGATGTTCCACCTTCTAGCCGTTCACTAATTCTGTTGTCTACGCTTCTAATATCTCAGCGCAGCGCGGACACACGTGCTCATGCACGCCGTGATTTCCGACATCCGTACGGATGTGCCAGCAACGATCGCATTTTTCCCCATCCGCAACACTGACAACAACCGCCACTGCTTCATCAACCAGCGCGTCTGTTGGTGGATTTTCCTCATTTGGGTGCACCTCTAAAGCAGACACAATAAATAATTCCTTTAAATCTACATTGTGTTTGACAATCAAATCCATATCGTGAACCGCATACAAATCGACTTTCGCGCCCAAAGATTGGCCGATCACTTTATCTTGTCTGGCAGTTTCTAATCCTTGCAATACAACCGAACGCAATGCCATGATTTGGTCAAATTCTGTTGCTAGTTCCGGTTGCAGATACTTGTCAGGCAAAGGATACCATTCCTGCATCTGTACGCTTAGATCTTGTGCATCCTGCATTTCGCCCCACACTTCATCTGCGGTGAATGTCAAAATCGGTGCCACCAAACGAACTAGCGTATGCAAACTTTCATACAACACAGTCTGCGCGGCACGCCGCTTATCAGCATGTGCATGTTCCACGTACAACGTATCCTTCATAACATCCAAGTAAAAACTGGATAACTCTACCGCACAAAAATTTTGTACCGCATGATATACCACGTGAAATTCATAATTCCGATACGCCACTTGGCAGCGCTCAGAAAGTCTAGCTAAACGATCCAACAAATAGCGGTCAATGCTACGTAAGTTTTCATAAGGCAGGCGATCTTGCGCTGAAAATCCATTGAGATTTCCCAGCAAAAAGCGAAATGTATTTCTGATCTTGCGGTACACCTCAGCCACTTGACGCAAAATCGCTTGAGAAATACGCACGTCCGCCTTGTAGTCCACCGACGCCACCCAAAGTCTGAGAATATCGGCCCCCATTTGTTGAATCACCTGAATAGGGTCGACACCGTTACCCAAACTTTTGGACATTTTCCGTCCTTCTCCGTCCACAATAAACCCATGTGACAAGACTTGGCGATAAGGCGCTTGGCCTGTGACCGCCACAGAAGTAGACAAAGAAGAATTGAACCAGCCCCGATACTGATCGGACCCTTCTAGATACAAATCGGCAGGCCAACTAAGCGCTGGTCGCTGTTTGAGTACCGCCATGTGACTGGAGCCGGAATCAAACCATACGTCCATGATATCTGTTTCTTTGCGAAAATGATCACTTCCACAATGGCACTTCTGGCCGCGCGGCAACAGTTCACTCGCTGATTTTTCAAACCAGATTTGCGAGCCATGTTGCTCAAAAAGTCCCGCCACTTGCTCAATAGTGTCATGGTTTAAAAGTGTCTCTCCACAATCTTCACAATAAAACACAGGGATCGGCACACCCCATGTACGCTGCCTAGAAATACACCAGTCAGTGCGATCAGCGATCATGTTGTGTAAGCGAATTTTCCCCCACGGAACTGCCCAATCCACGCGGTCAATTTCTTGCAGCATCGTTTCCCGAAACGCTTCAATAGAGGCAAACCACTGTTCTGTCGCGCGAAAAATAACTGGATTTTTACACCGCCAGCAATGCGGATATTGATGCTCAATCTCACTTGAAGCCAATAAGGCCCCTGACTCTTGTAATTTTTCTACGATTAGCGGATTAGCCTTTGCATAAAAAATCCCCGCAAACGGCGCTGCCGCTTCCGTAAACCGCGCTTTGTCATCAAGCGGTGCCAGGATCGGCAGATCATACTTAAGCCCGACCAAATAGTCATCCATACCATGGCCAGTTGCCGTATGTACCGCACCCGTGCCCGTCTCCAACGTAACGTGATCGCCAAGAATCACCACAGAAGGCCGTTCATAAAATGGATGACGAGCGATCACACCTTCAAGTTCACGACCTTTAAATGTCTTCACTACCTCATAATTTTCCTGTGCGAAGCCCGCTGCCTTGAGCACTTCTTCCACCAGCGCGGTGGCCAGCAGCAATTTTTCTCCTTGCACAAGGATCAACGAATATTCAAAATCAGGCCCCAGCGCAATCGCCACATTGGCAGGTATCGTCCACGGCGTGGTTGTCCAGATGACCAAATGTGCATCGTCTGGCAACTGCCCTAATCCGTCTTGCACTGCGAATTTTACATAAATAGAAGGAGAACGCTTGTTGGCATACTCAATTTCCGCTTCCGCCAGCGCAGTTTCACAAGATGGACACCAGTACACCGGCTTTAATCCCTTGTATATGTACCCTTTTTCCGCCATCGCGCCAAAGACGCGAATCTGTGCCGCCTCATAATCTGGCGTCATTGTCACATACGGATGATCATAGTCACCACGCACGCCAAAGCGAATAAACTGTTCTTTTTGTATGTCAATAAATGATTGCGCATACTGTGCACATGCCGCGCGAAAATCGGTCACCTGAATCTCATGACGGTTTAACTTCTGTGCTTTAATAATCGCAGTCTCAATTGGCAACCCATGAGTGTCCCAACCAGGTACATAAGGCGCATCAAAACCGTCCATGGTTTTCGATTTCACTACCATGTCTTTTAAGATTTTGTTGAGTGCATGTCCAATATGCGTATTGCCATTAGCATATGGTGGACCATCATGTAAAATAAACTTTGGTTTCCCTGCCCTACTTTTTTGTACTTCTTGATACAAATTAATTTCTTGCCAGTGTTTCAACATCTCTGGTTCTCGCACTGGAAGATTCCCGCGCATGGGGAAATTCGTTGTTGGCAAATTAAGCGTTAGATCATATTCCATCACAAAGCCTCCACTTGTATAAAATAAAAAAGTCCGCCACCCAAACCACTAGGAGCGCAGACATCTTTATAAAGCCCTTTGAATCCATAAAAAAGGCACTAGTCCGCGGGCTGTTCGACAATCTCTTCCCATACGTTTGATTCTAACATTTCCATTTGTGCCTGTATCAAAGACCGGAACCGCGCACGAAAAACCATCGCTTGTTTTCTAATCTCATCAAGCTCAATGGAACTTTTGCGTGCCTTGTTCAACGCTTCTTGAATGATTCGGTCAGCATTCTTCTCTGATTCGCGAATCACCAATTGTGCCTCTTTGCGCGCATTCTGCTTCAACTCTTCTGCTGTTTCTTGCGCAAGCATGATCGACTTACCAAGCGAATCTTCCATGGCACGAAAATGCTTGATCTGTTCCTCAGTTTGTGTGAGTCGCTCTTCTAATTCTTTATTATGTCGAATTAATCCTTCATAGTCTTTGATGATGCGATCAAGAAAATCATTGACCTCATCTTCATTGTAACCACGGAGTGCTCGCTTAAACTCTTTATTATGAATATCCAGCGGAGTTAATGGCACAGAACATCTACCTCCTATGTACGCATTCACGCACTCGTCAAATATACTTTCCAATCCGTACAAATTGCCGACCACTTTTGGTATTCTCATCGATAGATAGAATACGGATGCGACCTTAACCACGTAAAGAAACCACATCACCTACTGCCACTTCTGCTGTCACATCGGCACATACACTAAAATTAAGTTGTACTTTCCCTGTCTGAATTGGGGTAATCGCATTGCTTCTTGATAATCCAAAAGCATGTGCCACCAACGCATCTAACCGAAGAGATTTCAGGGTAAACACATGTTCATCTAAGATGCTCTTTATATCCTGTAAATCAGGCGTCCGTTGCAACCATTCGACTGTAATCGGTACTTTTCCCACATGTGTATAATGATCAACGAAATATAATGCCATTTGACGAACACAAAACACAAAAGCGAAACCTGATTCCTTTGAAATCACAATATCTCCAACTTGGTTTCTTTGTATTCCTAATCCCAGCAGAGCGCCCAGATAATCCTGATGCCGTAATGGTTCACGATGCGCACTAACGACGCTTAAACAAGCAAGTTCAAAATGATCAGTCGTATTTTCCCAATCAGCTTCTTCAAAGGAGTGAAATATCACACGCACCCGTTCGGCCTGCATAAATCCTCCGAAAAATTGCACATGCACATGATTACGAGCAGCCATCATTTCTGCTATTTCTAATTCCCGCGGTGTCAGAAATGCCGTCAACAACTTGCGACCGCTTTGATTTGCACGCCTTGCAAACTCGTCAAGACGTTTAACTGCTTCCGCTTCTGAAGAACGAAAGTGAGTGAGTACATGTTCCTTCATGCAACAAGCCCACCTACTAGTATAATCCTGTAATAATCAGCAAATATTGCACGAGCCACATGAGCCCTTGTTCTGCAAAATAATACGCAATGATGGCTGCATAAATTGAGATATCCAAATACATCCCGCCGAGTGGTAACGGTGGAATAATTCTCCGAAAAGGCGCTAAATACGGTTCTGTCAACCGAAAAACCCACTGCCCAAAACTCATGTTAGAAATATCAGGAAACCAACTCAACAAAATTCTGGCGATAATCAAATACCAATAAACCGTTACCACCCAGTTTACAAAATTGATAACAATGAACCCCACAGCTTCACCTCAGTTGCGTTCGACTCTCGCTCTCCAAGTATTCACTAATTGCTCCCTGTACATCCACGTTATCAGGTGCGCAAAGGAATACAAGATGACCTAATTTTTGCATACTTCCGCCAATAGCGTAAACACAGCCGCTCAAAAAATCCACAATCTTTTCTGCCACATCAAAGGAGACCATGTGTAAATTCACCACTACAGATCGATGCGCTTTTAAGTGGTCTGCAATAATTTGGGTTTCTTCATAGTTGCCTGGTTCGGTAAGCACGACACGCACTTGCTTTTGTGTATGCAAATTTACTACCGTTCCTCCCTTACGACCATAGGCTGGTTCAGCATCAGCCATTGTAGGAAGTTCTTCTGGTAAATCATCTTCTTCATATTCTTCTTCTTCTTCACCAAGCCCCAAAAAATTCATCACACGTTGCAACACGCTATCATCCTCCTTTACAATTATAGTAAACGTATTCTATCAATCTTTAAGATACACTAAATCCAACTATTGTGCGAGCCCTTCTTTTAAAATTAGCTTTCTTCCTATGCGCAACATCGTCGCTCCCTCTGCAAGCGCAATTGGATAATCCGCCGACATGCCCATCGATAATTCCGGCAACTGAAT
Source organism: Caryophanales bacterium (assembly GCA_027341705.1). The sequence goes on along the minus strand of DAIELO010000006.1, from coordinate 14,952 downwards.
TCCTGTACGAAGTTGCAACTCATCTCGCAGCGTTTTAAGCGCCTTAAATTCGCTTTTGATCATCGTCTCATCGTTGGTGTGATGAGCAATTCCCATTAGTCCTTGGACTGTGATTCCCTTTTGCATCGCGCAGTCCTCCAGCAATCCCAATGCCTCATCCGGAGATACGCCAAACTTTTGCTCCTCACCAGAAATGTTGATTTGTAACAACACTTTCAGTGATTTATCAAATTCTAGTGCGTACTTTGACAAGTCTTGTGCAAGATCGAACCCATTCACACTATGAACCCACGAGAAATGGCGAGCGACATAGCGTGCCTTATTGCGTTGCAATGGCCCAATAAAATGCCACTGCACCTGCGGGAAATTCACCACCTTTTCACGAGCCACCTGCCAGCGATTCTCTCCCGCATCCGTAATGCCTGCCTGTACCAGATCACTCATCACATCACTGTCTATGTACTTGGTCACGGCAATCAGGCGCACAAGTCGCGATGAATCTCCCGCTAAATCGAGAATTTGTTGGATTTCAAGCTGTAATTGTTGCAAGCGATTACGCACCAGCAACTGATAAGACTCATCCATCTACTAATCCCCTTGTTTTATATAGATAAACGCCCCTTGACGCCCTGTCTGTCCGTTCTCACGACGATAGGAAAAATAATGAGGGTCACAGTGTGTGCACACTCCCACGTCTTGAATGTGATCTGTGTGTACACCAAGCGCATGCAGTTCATCCCGAATAAGCGTGGGGATGTCCAGCATGTACCGATCATTGGATCGGAGTGATTGGCGCAACGCTGGTTCACGCTCTGGGGCAAAGCGATGATAGGCAGTTCTCACTGCCACAGCCACTGGTTCATCCACTTCATAGCAACAACCGCGAATGGCAGGACCAATTGCCACGTGCAACTCTTTTGCACTTACACCTTGCTCATACATCATTGTGACAGTCGAGGAAATCACACCACTTGTAGCCCCTCGCCATCCTGCATGTGCCGTTCCGATCACATGTGATTCAAATCCTGCAAAAAGCACAGGTACGCAATCCGCCGCAAGCGTCATCAACACGACACCTGCCTCTGATGTGACAAGCCCATCGGCATCATCGATTGCGTCATCGTAAGAAAAGGCACCCCGCCCCGCCTCGCGCTTACCCACCTGTTTTGCCCGATTGCCATGCACCTGCTGCGCATACACGAAACGCTCAGGCACCATCTCGATTGCCGAGGCCATTCGCTCTCTGTTATCTAGCACATCTGCCAAATTATCGCCCACATGGAGCCCTAAATTCATACTTTCATACGGAATGCTACTACTACCTCCCGCACGGCTGGTAAACCCCGCTACGATACCGCTTGACAACCAATCATTGATCATTGTTTGCACCGCGATTCCCCCAATTCTCACCCCATCTTAGCACAAAAAAAACAGTGGCTGCAGATCACAGCACACTATCCATAACGTCCAGAAGAATCAGCGGCAGAACTCGATGAGAGATACGATCTGTCATTAGCCAAACGAAGATCAACGAGCACGACATCGGAACCAATTTTAACAATTTGATCCCAAGCAATCACCACTTCATCACCTTTAGAAAAAAGTCCAAAAAACTTTCCTTCAGGTGGTATGATCAATGCTCTCACGAATCCCGTCTCTAGATCAATTTCTAAATCACCAATAGTTCCGAGTTTGCGACCATCTACGATGTTGATCACGTCTTTGGTTTGCAGTTCACCAGCTCTCACCTTCCACCCTACCTTATCACGACGTCAAAGATTGTCTCTTTCTACGTTATGAAAGAAGCATGGAAAATTTGCTCTCTTCTTAGATGTAAATTATTTAATGTATTTTTGCATATGACCGATGGCTGCTTTTTCCAAGCGTGAAACTTGCGCCTGTGAGATGCCAATTTCATCTGCCACTTCCATTTGCGTCTTGCCTTCAAAAAAACGCATGGAAAGAATTCGTTTTTCCCTCTCGGATAACCGTTTCATGGCTTCTTTGATGGAAATTTCTTCAACCCATCGAACGTCATGATTTTGTTCGTCACTAATTTGATCCATGACAAAAATCGGATCTCCGCCATCATGATATATAGGCTCAAAAAGTGACACAGGGTCTTGAATGGCATCAAGTGCCAACACCACATCTTCTCTCATGACTTGCATCTCCTCTGAGATTTCAGCCACCGTTGGTTCTTTTAAGTTTTGATTAGTCAAACGATCGCGTACTTGCAACGCGCGATAAGCGATGTCGCGCAGGGAACGACTTACTCGTATGGGATTATTATCACGTAAATAGCGGCGAATTTCTCCAATAATCATCGGCACCGCATAAGTTGAAAACTTCACATTTTGTGACAAATCGAAATTATCAATGGCCTTCATTAGACCAATACAGCCCACTTGAAATAAGTCGTCCACATATTCCCCACGATTGTTAAATCGCTGTATCACAGACAATACCAGACGCAAATTGCCACTAATCAACTTTTCCCTTGCAAAGATTTGACCGCTTTGCAATTGAGAAAAAAGTTTTCTCATTTCCGCGTTGGTCAAGACGGGCAATTGTGATGTATTTACTCCGCAAATCTCTACTTTTGTACGCTTCAAGTGGTTCCCTCCAAGCGACATACCCGAACTCGTGAACAGTATGTCCTTACAAGGGAGAATTATGCAGTTACATCATGCGATTAAATTCTTTGCGCAGACGCTTAATAATCCTTTTTTCCAACCTAGAAATGTAAGATTGCGAGATACCCAATAGGTCAGCCACGTCTTTTTGCGTCATCTCTTCCCCACCTTGAAGCCCAAAACGCAGTTCCATGATACGTTTGTCTCTGTCCCCTAGTTTGTCCAATGCATCATAAAGAAGTTCACGATCTACCTCTTCTTCAATATCTCGATAAATCGTATCATTTTCAGTGCCTAGGACATCTGATAAAAGTAATTCATTGCCATCCCAATCCACATTTAACGGCTCATCAAACGACACTTCCACACGTACCTTATTGTTCCTTCGCAAAAACATTAAAATCTCATTCTCAATACACCTTGACGCATATGTAGCTAGTTTGATTTTTTTCTCGGTATCAAAAGTGTTGACCGCTTTGATCAAACCGATCGCACCGATCGATACTAAATCTTCAATATTAATTCCAGTGTTTTCAAATTTACGAGCAATGTATACGACAAGTCGCAGATTGCGTTCAATAAGTAATGACCGTACCGCCACGTCACCGCTTGGTAATTTTTCTAGTAAAAACGCTTCTTCTTCACGGTTAAGCGGCGGTGGAAGTGCTTCACTTCCCCCAACATAAGCAATGGGCTCAGACCCTATTCCTAATTTAAGCTGAATGTGAAGTATGAACAGTGTGAATTTCAGACGAAGTGGTGAGTGCATCCGTATCTGTGCCCCCTTTATGTGTCGATGCGCGCATAGCTGGAATGATGCAATCAAAATCTGCTTGGGGAAAGTCTGCCGCTTTAGAAAACGCGAGAATCATTGGCAAAAGTGACCTTGCTTCGCCAGCATCCCACATCACGGCCTGCTCAAGTTTGACGCCGAGCATTACCCCACTTTTTCCTCCTATCCCCTGATAGGGTATAAAATGAAAACGGCCTATCCATTCAGGAAATTGAACACTGATGACCTGCAGCACTTGATACGGATCTATTTGTTCGCTGACTAAGTCATAGATTGATGGTGGAAGTATAGTTTTCGCGGCATCTATTTTTATGATCGCCACCGGGAGATGTGCAATAGGATCTTTTAAAATATTGCCTGAATCAATGAGCGCCCTTACTTCCAACGTAGTGGCGTCATCTAGAGCGAAACGCACACGAGTATATAAAGCATGCATATGCCAACCCCGACTGGCTTTGCGATAAAGTGACAACACAACGAGCGCCGCAAGTGGTAACAAGATAGCCCACAAGGCTGTGTTAAGGCTAGTCCACCACACTACCTGATGATGTACGTACATAAGTTGTCCAAGCGTGGAAGAGGTCGGCAACAGCAGACTTTGCATGGCCAGCAGCATGCCACCACTCGCTGCGGAGACGCCGATAAATCCTAGAAAACGCACCATCAAATTACGCCATCCAACACGCCTGCGTACATCCATTGTTCTGCCCATTGCCAGTGCCGACATCACAAAAGCAGCCAACAACTTAAATGAACCAGCTGCCAAAATGTGCAATCCGGGAAATAACGTGGCAACGGCATACAATGAACCTACCCCCGCTGCAATCCCAATGCGATAAAACTTGCTATTGGCATGAAACAACGCTGCAGTCACATACAGTAACACGGCGTCAATGCAAAAGTTGATAGCGAAAGCTAAATCCACATAGACAACCACAGGCCATCCCCCACCCAAGTTGCCCACAGTATAGTTTATGTATAGTGCAAAAGCTGTCGCTTGATGCAATTTTTCTAGGCTTATTTGAAGACAAAATTCGAGGATGTGCGTTTCTTGCGCTTGCGATCCGCATGATTGTTTTGTTGTTTCCCACTGATCAGTAATGTAAAGGCAATAGCGATAAGTGGATCATTGCGAAGCATGTACCGAGGTAAACTTGAAGCATGCATGGCTTCAAACGTAGTAAAAACAGTGAGGTAAGCCACCATCAAATATACAAGTTGGGCCAGAATCACAGCGGTAAGAAAAAAAACATCTCTTCTTCGTGAGAGCGGCCAAGTGATGATCAAAAATGGCAAGAGCAGATCGATCGGATATTTACTCATGTCTGCGATGGTTCCCCACATCGAATGTAAAAGTGACGGGAAAACTGGCGGATGTAGACGAGCACTAATGGTAGCTACCGACACTCGCGTCGTCCAACCGCTATCAATTTGAAACGTCATACGAAATAAATGCCATACGATTACGGGCACTAAAACAAGTACAAACACACCGATTCTTTGCCTCAATGAGAGTGTGGATTTGCTTTTCCAATTTGCGACATATAATATGACAAGCGTAAAAATCGCAATATAGTCACCATCTACACGCAAAAAAGTACTCAATCCTAAAACCAATCCGGATAATACCAGATCAGATGTTTGCTTATCTCTCAGCCACATCGCAGCATAAAGCATCGCAATGCCATACGTATCGACATAAATCATTTCACCAAAGGCCACCCAATTATAATACAGCATGAGATAAGATCCCCACGCTACTAACGAAATACCAAACAAAGCATACATGGATCGAACGCCAGAACGAACCAATGCCCGATTGATTACCACCAACGTGGCAATTGTCACCATCGGTGAAATCCATTTGGCTGCGCTAACTGAGGTCGTATTGATAAAGTGATAGCACCATGCCACTAGATAGGGAAACCCTAACGGATATGAGGCATATAAATCATGGCGAAGCGCCGTACTAGCTCCCCCTGATAAATAAAGCAATTTAGCTGCATAAAGCCAATATGAAAATTCATCCCATCCATAAATAGGTTTGGTCACGCCTTGCACCACTAGGTAGAAAAAGATGAGTAAAGATAGCCATAGCACTAAGCGTATCGGGTGAGTGAATAGCGCGAGTGGACTAATCCGTTCAAGTTCGGGTTTTGGTATTGTCTTTTTGCGTTTTGAAAAAAGCTCTATAAATAAAAAAGCAAAAATGATCACGACAAGGATGATGGTAAAGAAGAATCCTGTTTTCCCTTCGCCAAGAAGTGACGCGTGCGTCATCGTATTCACTAAAAATAAAATAAATGGAAGCAACGTAGCACCGACCACAAACCCTAAAGCAGCGCGCTCCATACGTAACAGTAAAAATGGACGCAAGAGAATAAACCCGCTTCCCCATACAGTAAAAATAAACAACAGCCAAGCCAGTACAGTTAAGGCCATCTGGTCACCTCGACTAAGGAGTGGGACAGGGAATCCCCTGATTTTAACAGTTGCTGATTCACGCGAAATAAATAATTATTCGCATGTGAACGATGTAAATAATCTAGTATTGCAGGTCCACTAACAGCCAATACATAATTGACGTGATAGGTGAGCATTGTTTTGCGCAATCCCGAAATCGTAGTAAATACTGGCAATGTCCATACTTTACCACCTTGATTAGGACGTGTCCAAGACCAATATGGCACAAATTGAATCGGGTAAAGGGCATACCTAAGGCGATAAAAATTATCGCCGATATCACCCGGATTCAAATAAAGTATTACCGAAGAGCGACTTTTTTTAACATGAGCGAGCACCACTTGTTCCACTTGCACCGCACGTTGATCAGCAGGACTACTGTGTGCAATCAACTGATTGATCGTACCAGGTACATTGATGGTCCAATAGGTAGCAACGATAATTATTAGTACTAATGTGCCAAGCAATCCCACTGTGCGAAAAAATGACGTCACTATCCCCGTTTTCACGATCACTAATCCTTGGGTCGCGGACCAGCGTCCATGCCGGCTGTGTCCACTGTCAATGCAGGCTCAACGATAAGATCTCCCTGTACCCGAATTTGACAGGACAGGCGTTCATGCGTAGGATTAAATCCTTTTCGCAGCAAAATCTCCTCTTCAGCGGCCTGCATAGGAGTAGCGACGCCCGCCAAAATTTCTACTCGGCAAGTTGTACAACGAGCATTGCCCCCACATCGATGCAAAATTGCCACGCCATGATCTTCTAACGCTAGCACCAATTTTTGATTTTCCTCTACCTCGAAGCGATCTCCATTCTGTACCTGCACAAATGGCAACACATAGCCTCCCACAGTTTCATCCTCAAAAAGACAATAACACAAACAATAGCTCTTAACCCAACAAAATAGATAGCCACGCCTGCCTGACTCAACACGTGAAACGATTGCCATTATTATACCGTACCATTATTGTAGTTGCCAAAATAAGCGGTGTTTCGACCATTTTATGCTATACTAACTCACTGAGGTGAAGTGATCTGAGACCGAAAACTGCTGTCATCCAACATATTGTCTTTCCGTTAATGGAACGAATCAAAGGCAATCGCATTCGTCAAGATTTAATGGAATTGCAAGCGTCCGAAGTGTTACCAATCCACCAATTAAAGGAATTACAAGAAAACAAACTGCGCAAGTTACTCTTATATTCTATTGCGCATGTTCCCTATTATCGTGAATATGCGGATCTTAAACCGCTAATTGAAAGCAATCCGGGCGAAGCACTCACGCATTTTCCGATTTTAACAAAAGACATCGTTCGCGAAAATTTTGATCGCCTAGTGGCTGACGAAGCGAATCGTGAAACGCTCATCTTGAACCGTACCGGAGGTTCTACCGGACAACCGGTGCTATTCTACATTGATCGAAAAACTGTTGAATACTATGAGGCCGCAAGATGGCGAGGCTTATCATGGTGGAACATTCAGATTGGTGATCCTTGTGTCATGATATGGGGTTCTCCTATTGAATTAAGTCGCCAACAATTGCGCATGCAACGATTAAAAGATCGCTACTTAAAAAATCAAGTGTTTATCCCTTCATTTGATCTACGCAGGGAAAAACTCAAAGAATACTTAGATCTCATCGATCGTTTCCGGCCACGTTACTTGTTCGGTTGGGCGTCTGCATTGCGGCTTTTTGCTGACTTTATGATCGAAGAAAACAGAACGTTACGCACGCCAATTAAGGCCGTTCTCAATACTGCGGAAACGTTGCATCCTGGTGATCGCGAAGTAATTGCAAAGGCCTTTCACTGTCCGGTCATCAATGAATATGGCGCACGTGATGGCGGTCTGTTAGCGTATGAATGTCCCAGTGGCAATATGCACATCAACATGGAGACTGCATGGATAGAAGTAGCAGATATACAAACCAAAACTCCCGCCCCCATGGGTGAGCGCGGACTTGTCATCGTAACAGACCTAAACAACTTTTCGATGCCAAGACTACGCTACCAATTAGGAGATGTCATTTCTCTCACGGAAGAAAAATGTGCCTGTGGCAGAGAGCTCCCCCTAATTAAAAGTTTAGATGGCAGAGAAAATGACACGTTCATCACACTTGACGGGGCTTATGTCAATGGTCAATTTTTTACCAATTTGGCACGTATATTACCCACCATCAGGCAATTTCAGGTAATTCAAAAAACACGAACAGACATGACGCTACGCATACTTTTACACGACGACCTTAATCAAGATGATGTAAACCGCTTTGTGAATGGTATACTTGAAAAAATGGGGGAAATTTCTATTCAAGTGGAAAAAGTACCGGAAATTGAACGCCAAGCTTCTGGCAAATTGCGCACGTCAATTCGTGAATTTCCGATATAAGTCGTCCCGTTATCATAAAATTGCCGCACTGTATAGCGGGGGTGACGCGAGCATGAACAACGAATGGTTCATTCGCATACTTTTTTGTCTTTCCATCCTTCTTTCTGGGGTACCATGGTTCCGAAATGGGAAGTCAAAAAACTGAATAGTTGCCACCTAAAATAACCCGGGAAAACTTTTCCCGGGCTTTCTATACGTATAAGAATCTTATGGCCTGTTGTTATTACGGTTACGCAAAAACGCTGGTATATCAAGGTTATCACTACTAGTTGTCTGATGAACTGAAGGGCGATTGGTATCACGACTTGCGATAGGACGCGGAGTGGGAGAACTGCTGTGCGCCTCAAAGCCAGTCGCAATGACAGTCACGACTACATCATCTTTCAAATCAGGTTTAATCACGGCACCAAAAATCAAATTGACTTCCGGATCTGTTGTCTCTTTAATAATTTCTGCTGCCTCAGTCGCTTCAAAAAGACTCAAAGACTCCCCACCTGCTACTTGAATCAGCACGCCCTTTGCCCCTTCGATAGACGTTTCCAGAAGTGGGCTGCGAATCGCCTTTTGTGCGGCTTCTGCCGCACGGTTTTCACCAGAAGCGACGCCAATTCCCATTAAAGCAGAACCGCGTTCTGTCATGATCGTCTTCACATCAGCAAAGTCGACGTTGATCAACCCTGCTTCTGAAATCAAATCAGAAATCCCAGAGACGCCTTGCCGGAGCACGTTATCCACTTCACGGAATGCTTCTAATATTGGCGTATTGCGATCAACAATTTCCAGCAACCGATCATTAGGAATCACGATCAACGTGTCCACTTTCTCCTTCAATGCAGCAATTCCTGCTTCTGCTTGGGAAATGCGTCTTCTTCCTTCAAAACCAAACGGTTTCGTAACGACCCCCACAGTGAGCGCACCGAGTTCTTTCGCGATTTCCGCAATGACGGGTGCCGCACCCGTCCCCGTACCGCCACCCATACCAGCAGTGACAAATACCATATCTGCACCATTCAGAGCGTTCATAATCAATTCACGACTCTCTTCCGCAGCTCTTTTCCCGATTTCAGGGTTCGCTCCGGCACCAAGTCCTCTCGTCAATTTCTCGCCAATCTGAATTCTTTCTTGTGCTTTGGATAATTGAAGTGCCTGGGCATCCGTGTTCACCGTGATAAAATCAACGTTACGAAGCCCCGTTTCGATCATTCGATTGACTGCATTGCAACCTCCACCACCCACACCGATTACCTTGATAGTGGCGAGCGAACTGACTTCAAAATCAAATTCCAACATTCCACGTCCTCCTTGACGCACAATCAATTGCTAAATAAAGTCTTGGATCCAGTTTTTTATTCGCTGTATCGTTCCCGTTCCGCTTTTCACTCGTTTGTTAGATGCGTTCGTACTGCTAGCGGAACGTTGATAATAACGTGCAATGTGATGAATAAGTCCCACACATCCCACATATGAAGGATCACGCACGCCTACAAAATCAGGGTAAGCGATGCGCACTGGCGAATTTAACTCTAATTCAGCCAACTGACTGGCACCTTTTAGCAGCATGCCACCCCCTGTGAAGACGTATCCGCCAGGCAATCCCTGTGGATACCCCAAGTGTTCTACTTCTTGGAAAATAAACTGGTATATTTCTTGCATGCGCGGTTCTATGATATAAGCTAAATCTACAGATGTAAATTCTTTTTCTACATTACTTCCTATTCGCGATACCTTGAACTTTTCCTCTTCTAGCGCTAGCCCAACTTCAGCAGTGCCATACTTGCACTTTACAGATTCCGCGGCCTCTGTCCCAGTTTGCAAGCCAACCGTGATATCACTGGTGACAATATCACCACCAAGTGGAATTACCGCGTATTTAGACAAAACACCGCGTTCAAATATTGTTAACGTCGTCGAACCAGCTCCAATATCCGCCAAAAGTACACCTAAGTTTTTTTCATCCTCAGATAGCACAAGTTCAGCGGCAGCCAGTGGCATGAACACTGTACCCAATACTTCAATTCCCGCCCGTTCGACACATCGCAAAAGATTGTGTAACACGGTTTTCGCACCAGTTACCACATAAGCATCCACTTCCAAACGAACGCCCAACATACCCCTAGGATCAGAGACCTCACTCAATCCATCAACAGTATATTCTCTTGGCACCACATCGACGATTTCCCGCTCTGGAGGCAAATTGATCGTACGCGCTGCTGCAACAACCCGTGCCACATCTTCCTCTGCAATCTCTCGATCTTCAGACTGAACAGCAATCACACTGTGACTTGGTTCAAGCGAAATGTGACTACCAGAGACGCCGACAAAAGCCGCATGAATGGTGATTCCAACCATTCGTTCCGCATGGTCAATCGCGGCTTTAATGGATAACACCGTTTTATCAATATCGATGATAGCACCTTTTTTAATGCCATCACTTTTTGCAGTACCTACACCGATAATATTGACTGAATGACCAGAAATTTCACCTATGATCACTCGTACTGCAGACGTACCAATATCAAGTCCTACAATTAAATCTCCTTTTGACAAGGAGGGGCACTCTCCTTCCCACAACCAAAAAACAGTTGGCACTCAAGTTACCGAAATAATACAAGCTATATAGATAGTATCATGAATCACCTTTCAATGGGATTGGATTTTCTTGTTAGTTAAAATTAAATGACGAATTTCTGCCAAATTATTAAAAATCCTAACCCCAAAAGCCACGACTGCTGCCAATGCCAAATCTACGCCCAAGAGAGATCCTACAAACGCAAAGAGCGCAGCAAGCAACGTATTTGAAAAAAAACCTGACAAAAATACACGCGCATCAAACTTATGCTGTAAACCCGCCTTAATACCCCCAAAGACAGTGTCGAGCGCTGCCAACATGGCCACTGACAAATAGGCTCCATACTGAGTAGGGACCTTAAAATTCACGTCCAATCCCACGATAAGACCTAATAAAAGTCCGAAAACAGGCAAGAGAAAATACACTACATCCCCACCTCTGTTGAATACTGACCTGGCAAAACCCCTGTATAAGCGGGGACGTGCAATAACGTTGGTGCACGATACACCTTCACCTGAAATAATTGATCGAGGATCGAAAATTGATCCTTGAGTCCCTCCGCGGCAATTAAGTTCATAATAGGACGGATAGATCCGATTACATCAATCACATAAGGTGCAGCAATAGGCTCACCATTCACTTGAACAACACCTGAAAATGGTCCTGACCTAGTAGTCAAGCCATTCACTGAACGAATGCTCGAAGTGGTAATTAAGCGTTCATTGTTGATAGCGATGGCGGTGGCTCCCACAGATTGCAAATCATTGATGACCATTTGTAACTGTACCGCCTCATCAACAAAAGTAAGCCCTGGGATCACGGGCAGATTAGGATCATAATTAATGGTGATAGAAATTCCTTCGCCAACACTAGGGGTAAGTCCTGCTTGCTTTTTAAGTATAATTAATTCCTTTTTTAAATCATTTAGCCCGTTATTGTGTAATTGCGTTGCTTTATATAAAGTTTGATATTCATTTCGAACACTTGTCAATAGTTTGTTTAATTTTGCTGTATTATTCATCGCAGTAGTCAACGAATTAGATGCAGCTAGGTAAGAAGTATACACGCTTGCAGGTGACGAACGGTCGATATGAAATTCTAACCCTATCATCCCACCAAAAAGTATACTCACAAGAAAAATAGATCCGGCCACATGTTTTTTCACTGGGTGCCTGCTCCCTGTACTGCCATAAGAGCAGGACTATAAGAGGGTATTTGCACTCGTTTAAGCACTCTTGGTCGTGACACAAAAAGTTCACGGTTGGCGGATTTTAACACGTCTAAAACGCCCCCAGGTATCTCCAAGGCTGCCGCCAACACACTGGCAGGGCCAATCGCTTTTACGATAAACGGCGGCCCAAGGCGCACGTTGCCAACTCGTACCACAGGACCGATACAAAACACCCCCGTTTGGGCAGTAATACGCGCATTATTTACCACTACAGCATCGGCACCGGCGATAAATAACTCATTAATCACGGATCGCAAATCCCAGTCATGTGTCAAAAATGCAACCCGATCCACTTTAGACATTTTGCTGTCGGAAATAACCACTTCAATGCCCGGTCCAATGAGTGGCATCGTACCATTGAGAACGTTCATCGCGTGAATGTCGCGTTCTAATGAAGCCATTTTACCACCCCGAGCAATCGCTTTTGTCTGAATCGTTGACACTTTTTGAGAATATAAATCAATTTGCTGACGCAAATGTTCATTATACGACTCCACCGCGCTCAAGCGCGTCTCGACGCTTGCCACATCAGGAGACGAACTCCAAAAAGCAGCCCCGCCCATTACCACATCGTGGTACTGAACCGAAACCATCACGCCAAAAACAAGAGCGACTACGCTCCATGCCAATGCATGTACATTGCGAACCATCAAGCTTGATGCGCCTCTTTTACCTTTACGATTGATGATACGGAGTATATATACCTGTCTTGCTCGAAAAAAGATCAATCAATCCTGGTTGCATATGCAACTGAAGTAACTTTGAATGAATAGAATCATAGAGAAGTAACGATGAGCGCAAAGCATTTAAAGCCATCCGAACTTCAAAGCCATCCTTTGTATACGCAAGAATTGCGGTACTGCCTTGCCATGGTTCTAAATGGAGTTCAGAAAACGAACTTAAAGCTGCTGGCGATAGATGACTCAGTTCTTGGCACAACTGGATCACATATGGATCCCCCACTTGACTACCTAAATTGACAGTAACGGCTGTCGTTGTCGTGATAATCGGCAAATTGATGCCCACTGCCTCAGGGTCGCGATCAAGTACCGTCCCATCGCTCAACAATCGATATAATACCCCACCACTTTCAAGAATGCCCGCTATTTTTTTCTCTTGAATGACAATGACAATCCGTTGCTGTAATAGTTCTCTATGCATCGTCACACTTTTGATGATTGGGAAGTCTTCTAACAACCGTTGAGCCACAGTCTGTCCAGAAACAGCAAATAAATTTTCCCCTATTTGTATCTTGGTATCGTTAACCAGCATCGACGATGACATATCAGACGCTCCTTGCACCACAACAGAACGTACTTTAGCATATGGCGATTGCAAATAGGCTGCTGCCATCAGCAAAAGAAAAAAAACTAATAATATCACTCCAAGAATCCAGCGAAACCGCAGTGATGTTTGTTTAGCCGGTGTTGCTTCCAACTTGCTAGCGACTTCCTTCCTATTTGGCCAAAGCTGCCATAAAAAAAGCGAGCGAGGCCGTCTTCCCCCACACGCCGTGAAAAAACCCTCAATCATCACAACTAAATGATTATTATGCTTGTGCTTCCAGATTCTCCAACAAATCCTGCGTGCGTAAGATTTTCGCACCTAATGACCTTAGTTGCAACTCCATCGATTCGTAACCTCGGTCGATGTGATGAATGTCGTCTAAAATAGTGCGACCCTCCGCGCCAAGCCCTGCGATCACTAACGCAGCACCCGCACGCAAATCCGTCACTTCCACTGCAGCTCCAGTCAACTCGGGAACACCGCGAATGAATGCTGAACGCAAATCCACTTTAATGGAGGCGCCCATTCTTTGTAATTCACTCACATGCTTAAATCGATCCTCAAAAATGGTCTCAGAAACAATGCTAGTACCCTTGGCAACAGTTAATAGCGACATAAAAGGTGCTTGCAAATCAGTAGGAAAGCCTGGAAACGGGCTAGTCTGCAAGCGTTCAACAGCTCTCAACCTACCTGTATTACTAATTTCCAGTATATCATGATTTGTTCTGATCTGCACTCCCATCTCTTGTAGTTTCATGGTCACTGCCGTCAATTCAGAGGGCCTTACATTTTGAATTTCCACGTGTCCTTTCGTCATAGCGCTAGCAATCAACAATGTGCCTGCTACAATCCGATCGGGAGCCACACGAAATTCAGTCGTCGCTAAAGCTGGCACTCCTTGCACAATGATCGTATCTTCACCGGCACCCTCAATACGAGCGCCAAGCTGGTTTAAAAACGCCGCCAAATCCCGGATTTCTGGTTCCCTCGCTGCGTTACCAATGACGGTTTCTCCATCTGCAAGCACTGCGGCCATCAATAAATTTTCCGTCGCGCCCACGCTTGGAAAGTCTAAAAATATCGTTGCTCCATGCAATCGTTCTGCCTTACACTCAATAAACCCATGCCGTTCAATAATCTCTGCGCCAAGCAATCGCAATCCTTTCAGATGAAAATCAATCGGACGAGTGCCTATCGTACATCCACCCGGTTTGGAGATTTTTACCGTGTGAAAACGAGCTAGTAACGGCCCCATCAAAAAAATCGAAGATCGCATTAACTTCATTAGATGCTCGGGAACATCAGTCGTATGAATGAAAGTGGGATTAATCGTCACTTGATTTTTGTGAAAAGCTACTTTAGCCCCTAGAGATTGAAGAATTTCGAGCATCACATACACGTCATCTAAGCGAGGGACGTCCTGAATGACTATTTCTCCTTGTGCCATCACGACCGCTGCCAGTATGGGCAATGCCGCATTTTTAGATCCATGCACGCGGATTGAACCATTAAGTCGATTCCCACCATCAATGATAAATCGCGCCATTACTCTTCACCCCCGCGCCTCGTCCTCACCTACCAG
>DAIELO010000069.1 GCA_027341705.1 Caryophanales bacterium | reverse complement strand
GTGATGTTTGAGTGGGGGCAGCCGCTTCATGCTTTTGATTATCACGCGATTGCTGATCAATTGATCGTGGTGCGCCAAGCACGTGATGGAGAAGTGTTGCGAACGCTTGACAGTCAGGATCGGGAACTTGCAGGTGTGGAGGTAGTGATTGCGGACCCCGTCAAAGGACTTGGTCTAGCTGGTGTGATGGGTGGGGAAAATAGTGAAGTGACGAGTCAGACGACGGCCGTCGTCATTGAATCGGCAATGTTTGATCCTATCCAAACAAGGCGTACGAGTCGGCAACTGCAGTTACGTTCAGAGGCCTCGCTACGCTTTGAAAAGGGCCTCGATACAGAGGCGGTGCTGCCGGCGCTTTTGCGCGCTGCGTCATTGATGATGCAATTTGCAGGTGGAAGTCTGGCTAGTGCTCCTGTGATTACTGGGAGTGATCTACTCACACCAAAATCCTCTACACGCATTCGTGTGCGGATCGCACGTGTTGCACAAGTGCTTGGCTACGCGATGGAAGTGGATGAGTTAGTTGGTTATTGCCAACGGTTAGGACTGTCTGTGGAAACAGAGGAAGCGGATTTAATAGTGGCTGTTCCTTCCCGACGACCTGATTTGCTGCGAGAAGAGGATATGATCGAAGAATTTGCAAGGCTTGCAGGGTTTGAACGCATTCCTTCTACCATGATGGAAGGCATACTCAGCCATGGAGGGCTATCCAGACAACAAAAGTTGCGCAGAACAGCGCGGGATTATCTGCGTGCAGAGGGGTTTGATGAAGTATGGACGTACTCCTTTGCTGCTAGCGATGGGCATCAAAAACTGAAAATTGACGATCAACATGAGTTAGCTAAGTATGCGCTGCTTCTCAATCCACTTTCTGAAGAACGAAGAGCGCTGCGCACCACGATGCTATCCTCGCTGCTAGAAGTGGCAAAGTATAATGCCAGTCGCCAAATTAATGCGTTGAGGGTGTTTGAAATAGGTGTTGTGTTTTTGCCGCAGCCAGCGAACACACTAGACAAGATCGCACCACCGTTAGAAAAAAGGATGTTATCCGGGATCGTGTTTGGTGCCAATGCCGGTGAATCGCTTTATGCTACTCGAAACGATGATTTTTATGATCTAAAAGGCTGGCTTGAAGGCTTGTTGCAACGCTTGGGAGTCGATCAAGCACTGACGTATGTACGTGCCACTGCTCCGTATTTTCATTCAGGGCGTGCAGCGGAGTTGGTGATGGATGGCAGAACGGTAGGCGAATTGGGTCAGCTTCGCAAAGAAGTAGCTACAACTTTTGATTTAGCGACAGAGGTTTTCTATTTTCAAATAGACTTTGACTATTTGCTACAAACGGTTGAAAATCGTTTGTACGTAACGGAATTACCTCGTTTTCCGCAAGTGGAACGGGATCTTGCGATCGTTGTGCAGCGATCGTTGCCGGTGGCTGAGCTCCTTCAGACGGTTCAGGTTGCAGCAGGGGCGTTACTTGAATCAGTGTCAGTATTTGATGTGTACACAGGAGATCATGTGCGTCAGGAAGAAAAGAGTGTGGCTTTGCGACTGGTTTTTCGATCCCAGGAGAGAACATTGACGGAACATGATGTGCTGCACGAAGTGGAACAGGTGCTGTCACAACTAAATTCTCGCCATGGAGCAGTTCTTCGCAAATAAAGAAGGAATTTAGTGCCCAATACGCGAATAGTCACAGAGCGGAGGTGCGCCAGTCATGGATCAACAACATCGAATAAAAGTAGAAATATTCGGGCATACGTATACGCTGCGCGGTCCCTCTGAACCAGAACATTTGCAGCGCATTGCCGCTTTTGTGGATCAGAAAATGCGTGATATTTATGAAAAGAATTCCCAACTTGACTTACAGACGCTGGCCGTGTTGACTGCGCTTAATTTAGCAGACACTTATGAAGAACTTTTGGTGGAATATGAGGCGTTGGTAGATTCATTGGAGATTCATCAAAGTCAAGATGAGTGATGATTCACCTTAATAAAATGGGGTTATTACTATGGATATAGCGGATTGGGTTATTTTGGTAGTGCTTCTTTTTAGCGCATGGGATGGCTATCGAACAGGACTGATTACACAGTTAGTGCGATTATTGGGTACGGTGTTGGCGTATATTGCTGCTTGGCAATTTCATGGTGTATTAGTACCACCTTTGAAAAAATGGTTATTAGAAAATGTTCTAAAAAACGTTCATTCGCTAAAGGATGTTCCCATTGTGAATTTATTGTCAAGCGGGGGAACAGTAAACCAACTTGGCGCGACGATTGCAAATGTGCTTGCATTTAGTATTGTTTTTTATATTTCGTTGTTGCTGATCAGGTATTTGGGGCATCTTCTAAATTCAGTGTTTCACTTGCCAGGATTATCATTTTTCAATCGGATGGCAGGACTTACTGCAGGTGTCGTGGTGGCGGTACTCCTTATTGCCGTGTTAATTGATTTTGCGGCTTATATTCCCGTTCCACAGCTGAAGGCGCAAATTAATCATTCCACGCTGTCCCCGATGTTTAAGCAACCGATTGTTGAATTGGCGAAATTAACGGGACTAAAAACATAAAGGGGGACGTAGCCCCCTTTTTATTCGATTAAGCGGTTCGTTGATCATGATCTCGCCTATCCCCGCGCATCGCAGTAGGGACGAATAAATCGATCACGCCAATAATTAAAGCAGCCAAAATTGCGCCAAGCATGGTGACACGCATGCCAGGGATGATTGCTTGCGCCAGGTAAATCACAAATGCGCTGGTGAGAAATCCGATCACTCCACGGCCATAGGGAGAAATTTCCCTGCCAAACAAAAGTTCGAAGACCCAGCCTAAACCCGCTATGATTACAGCGGCTAGGAGTGCCGTCCAGAAACCAGCGATATAAAAGCCAGGTGCAATCATGCCAATAAAGAGCAATACTAAAGCGGAAACAATAAAGCGCACGATTAATCCTAACAAATGAGTCTCACCTCCAAAGGGTATGCTACGCAAATAGTCTATCCAAGTTCGGACTTTATCATGAGGCTTGGCAGAGATGAAAGGATTGCCTGAAAGTGAACGAAAAGGTTTTTCGAATTCTTGAATTTGATAAAATTCGCCAGCGCATAGTGGCGCAATGTGCCACTCCTTACGGTCAGGAACTTGCTGTGGTGATGGTTCCGTTTCCAAGTTTTGAAGAAGTGAATCATGCATTGAATTTGGCAGAAGAAGGGGAATTTTTCTATCGTATTAGTGGCAGCATTGAACTGCCGCTAACTCATGATTTGCGACCAGCAGTTAATGTGGCGCAACTTGGTGCGGTGCTTGCACCGAACGATTTGGTTGGGTTGGCGATTACTGCTAAAAAATCACGGCAACTTTCCCGACAATTGATTAATTTGGCGGATAATTATGAACAACTAACCATCTTGCCAAGTTATAGTGAGGCGCTTCATCTACCACGGGAGTTTGATGATGAAATTCAAAACTGTCTCGATGACAATGCGGAAATTTTAGATCGTGCCAGCGCTGCGCTTCGTGAGGTGCGCGGGGAAATGCGGGCGGTGCAAGTTCGCGTCAAACGCACGTTGGAAGAAATGCTGCGCAGTCCGACTGTGATGCGACATTTACAGGAAACGATCGTCACCATGCGCGGGGATCGATATTGCCTAGCTGTTCGTGCGGAAAGTCAAGGCCAAGTGCGTGGAATCGTGCATGATGTTTCAGCTTCTGGGGCAACTGTATTTATCGAGCCAGAACGGGTGCTGCAGTTAGGCAATAGGCTACGTCAACTAGAAAACGAAGAAAAAAAAGAAATCGAAAAAATCCTCATCCGTCTTTCTTCTTTGGTGGCGCTTCATGCTACTGCGTTCGTCGCACTGTTTGTCGCACTTGGTGTCGTTGATTTTTCGCTTGCTAAGGCGCGTTTTGCTCATACCTTAAGCGCGACAAAGCCGTTACTAACGATTACACCAGGTGTAACTATTCGCGCGGGTCGCCATCCGTTGCTTGATCAGAACATTGCGGTGCCCCTTGACATCCGGCTTGGGGGAGATTTTCATCAATTAGTCATCACAGGGCCTAATACGGGAGGCAAGACAGTCGCCTTAAAGACGCTTGGGTTATTTGTGCTGATGGCGTTGTCAGGGCTTTATTTGCCTGCGTATGAAGGTACTGAAATTGGATTTTTTCAAAGCGTGTATGCAGATATTGGTGACGAGCAGAGCATTGAGCAGAACCTTTCGACTTTTTCGTCCCATATGGTTAATATCATTCAGATTTTGAAAGAGGCAGATGGGCAGTCCTTGCTCTTGTTCGATGAACTTGGAGCAGGGACGGATCCAACAGAAGGTGCGGCACTCGCCATGGCGATACTAGATGATCTGCGGCAACGCAATATTCTCACCGTGGCCACTACTCACTATAGTGAACTTAAAGCGTATGCGTATACGACGCCAGGTACGCTAAACGCTAGTGTGGAGTTTGATGTGGAGACGCTGGCACCGACGTATCGATTGTTGATGGGCATTCCCGGTCGATCAAATGCGTTTGCAATTGCGGCACGCTTGGGGCTAAATGAGCGACTGATCGAAGCGGCATCAAGCAAAATTACAAGCCATGATGCGCGTGTGGAAGATTTGATTAGCAAGTTACAATCGCATGTATCTGTTGCGCACAAAGAAGCGCAATCTCTCACCGCAGCGCGAGAAGCCGCAGAGCGACTCAGGGACACATTGCATCTGTCGCATTTACAAGAGGAAGCGGATCAAGTCGAAAAGAAACGTAAGTTGCAGGAGGAAATGCGTGCCTATGTGCGCAAGGTGGAGCACGAGGTAGAAACATTATTGAATCAATTGCGCGAGTATAGCGCGCAGGGGAAAAAATTAAAGGATCATGAGTTAACAGATATTCGCAAACGCGTGGGTGCTTGGTTGCCAGAGCCTGACCTAAAAAGGTCAGGGAAGTTGCGAGAACGTCATCCCCTGCACGTAGGAGATGAGGCGCGCGTGTTGTCACTTGGCGGTCAGACGGCCACTTTGCTTGAGCAGAGCAAGAAGGGTGAGTGGCTAGTGGCAGTTGGCGTGATGAAGATGAAAGTGGCGGAAACAGAACTTGAACTGATCCGCAAGGCGCACAAGGTGCCAAAGCCAGTCACCATGGTCACACGTTCATCGACAGGTGTCAAACCAGAAATTGACCTGCGTGGCGTGACGGTGGATGAGGCTGTTCGCGAAGTCGATCAGTATTTGGATCAAGCGGTAATGGCTGGGTATCCACAGGTGACATTAATTCATGGAAAAGGTACTGGCGCACTGAGGCGCGGGATCATGGAGTATCTGCGCACGCATCCGCACGTAAAAATGACGAGAGGTGGAGTGGAAGGTGAAGGTGGAACTGGCGTAACCGTGGTGGAATTGAAGTGATGAATTTTTGATTAAAGGGGGTAATAGGCATGACTGAACATGTATCATGGGAAACTGTACTTCGCGAAATGCCGGCGGATGTTGCCAATGAAGTAAAAAGGCAAATGGAAGTGATCATGCGTGGTGCCGTAGAGATCATACCTGTGGAAGAGCTGTTGTTGAAATTGCGGTGGCATGTGGAAACAGGCAAACCGTTGAAGGTCAAATTAGGGCTAGACCCATCAGCCCCAGACATTCATTTGGGTCATGTAGTGGTGCTGGAGAAATTACGGCAGTTTCAGGAGCTTGGGCACATCGTGCAACTGGTAATTGGCGATTTTACGGGAATGATCGGTGATCCTACAGGCAAATCGGAAACGCGCAAACAATTGACCGTGGAACAGGTGCAACAAAACGCTAAGACGTACCAGACGCAAATTTTTAAGGTGCTCGACACAGAAAAGACGGAAATTCATTTTAATTCCACGTGGCTTGCTACGCTTAATTTTTCTGAAGTGGTGCGTCTGGCTTCGACCATTACGGTTGCAAGAATGCTAGAGCGAGAAGACTTTCGTAAGCGTTATGCAGAGAATACGCCAATTAGCGTGCATGAATTCTTTTATCCGCTGATGCAAGCGTATGATTCGGTGGCATTACAGACGGATGTGGAACTAGGTGGTACGGATCAGACGTTCAACTTGCTGATGGGCAGAACGTTGCAAAAAGAATTTGCATTAGAACCGCAAATTGTGCTGACCATGCCGCTGATCGAGGGGCTTGACGGGGTGCAAAAGATGTCCAAGAGTTTGGGCAACTATATTGGCATCATGAACGCTCCTAGTGAGATATACGGCAAAACAATGTCCATTCCAGATCATTTGATGTCAAAATATTACTTGTTGCTAAGCGGGCTTTCACTTGCAGACGTTCACCTACTTGAAGCCCAACTAGAAGACGGGACGCTGCATCCTCGTGATGCAAAAATGCGCTTAGCTTATTTACTCACCAAGCGATTTCACGATGATGCAGCTGCCACTACTGCACAAGAAGAGTTTGTGAGGGTGTTTCAGCAACACAGCATGCCTATCGATATTCCTGTTTTTGCAGTAGACAATAAGCCAAGACCTTTATATGAACTAGTCACAGCGTCAGGGAT
>DAIELO010000068.1 GCA_027341705.1 Caryophanales bacterium | reverse complement strand
CGGCAGCCTGAATGTCACTTAATCCATCAGGAATTTTGGCTAGCATGTTGGCATCTACGATCACTTGTTGTGCGTAACCACCACCAGGGAGTAATGCGCAAACCCTATCTCCGATTTGCCAGTTGTTCACTCCCTCTCCTAGTTCTGTTACAATACCCGCCATTTCAAGTCCTAGAATGGTTGATTCTCCTTGCGGTGCGGGATACACTCCTTGACGTTGCAACAGATCCGCACGATTGATTGCTGCCGCTGTAATGCGTACGCGTACATGACCTGCTTTGATGAGTGGATCCGGTAGTTGTACCAGTTGCAGCACTTCTGCATCACCAAACGAATTCATCGAAATTCCTAACATTGCACACTTCCCCTTTCCTAAGTTAAATCTTGATCTTTAAGTTGGATTTTTGCAAATGAAACCTGATTAATTTCGTGTATAATGTAAAATTGTAATTAAAGTCGGCTGGATTTGCTTTCAGGAGGAAACTTTGTGGGGAAAATTAAACGTTCTATAGGCATTAGTGCGGTAGTTATTGTAGTAGTGGCAGCTGGAATAGTGGCACTAGCTGAAACAGGGGGTGTCACACCGCTTAACAAGGGGAGTAATAGGTGGATTCCGATTAACGCCAACTTGCAAGTGGCGGCGGTGCCCGTGTCTGCTCCTGCAGCGATTTTAATGGATGCAAAAACCGGGCAGGTTTTATATGCAAAAAACATTATGCAAAAGCATTATCCTGCTTCACTGGTCAAACTCATGACTTCTATTATTGCGCTAGATCGCGTCAAAAAAGGAACGTTGACCTATCATTCGTTGATCCCAGTTAGCCAGAATGCTTATCAAGTGGCGCAAACTCCTGGATTGTCAGTAGCTTATCTTAATCCCGCGGAAAATATCACATTGGCAAAAATGTTAGAATATATGTACGTTGTTTCCGCGGATGATGCGGCAGTAGCGATTGCAGATGACATTGCCGGAAGTGAATCAACTTTTGCTATACAAATGAACCGAAAAGCGACGCAATTGGGGTTGACTGGCACTCATTATGTTAATGCATCCGGACTTCAAAACGCAAAACAGTATACGAATGCGTATGATGTGGCGAAGTTGTCGCAATATCTCATCCAGAAGTTTCCTATCGTATTGCAATATGCATCAGAGCCAGGAATGTACATCCACCCCGGACAATATGGTAATACATATGATCAATTGCTAGGGCAGTACGCAGGGCTGGATGGATTGAAAACAGGTTCGACAGATCAAGCGGGATATTGTTTTTCGGGAACAGCGATTAGAAACGGACATCGTTTGATCAGCGTAGTGATGGATGCTAGTTCGTTTACCAACGTGTTTCAAGATACAAAAAATCTGCTGAATTATGGATTTCAACAGTTCAAACAAGAGAAAATTCAGACTGCGGGACAAGCGCTGCTCACACCACTTGCTGTTAAAGATGCGCAAAAACAAAAGATTTCTGTAGCGCCTAAGCTTGATGTGTGGTTAAACGTTCCGCGCAGTCTAGGCCACTCGATATTTACTTCATTTATCCCTAGCGTGACCAATGCCCCAATTATAAAAGGACAACAAGTTGGTATGGAGGAAATTGGCTATCAAGGTCACGTTGTCCTGACCGTACCAGTGTATGCCCAAGAAAATGATCCCAAAGCAGGATTTTTTGTGAAAACATGGCGTGTTGTTATGATTAATGCGCATCAAGGCGCCGCTAAGATTGTGAATTGGGCGATCAAGAAATTAGCTAAACTCTAGGTTGTTGCTGCGATGGCAGTGATGATGGGGGATGGACGTCCCAAAAGGAACCCTTGGCCGTAATCAGCGCCTAGTGCACTGACTACGGCTAATTCCTGCACGGTTTCAATACCTTCCGCGATTGTTTGTGCACCAATTTTATGTGCGACCATGACCATGGCTTCCACCATAGCTTGTTTACTTGGCTCAGTGTCAATGTTAGAAATTAGCCCACGGTCTAGTTTGATGTAATCTGGGGTTAACTCGACGAGTGTGAGCAACCCCGAATAACCAGCACCCATGTCGTCAATCGCGATCAAAAATCCTTGTGCACGGTAATGATTGATTGTTTTCCGGAATGTTTCGTAGTCTTCAATGGCCTCATGCTCAGTAATTTCAAAGACGATTTGGGATGGCTTCAGGCCTTTTGTTAATGCCCAATCTTTGGTGCGTCCCTTAACAAAACTAGGATCATTGAGGGTCTGGGGATTGATGTTGAGGAATAATCGTTCATTATTAACGATCGGGGCCAAACTGATGGCGGCTTTACGGCATACTTGTTCTAATTGTAAGAGACGGCCAAGGCGAGTGCCGTAATCAAACAATAGATCTGGCATGTGTAAAGGACTGTCTGCAGGTCCTCGTGATAAGGCTTCGTAACCATGTGGTATCCCACTTTGAATCGCTATAATTGGTTGATAATAGGGGGTGATCAGTTGATGGTTCAGAATGTGATCAAATGATTTCGATAGGGTTCCATCGATGAGGCCCAAGTGTGTTTTGCCAATAGCTGCCGCATGAGTTAATGCATTATATAAGGAGTCGGAAAAATTCAAATCACTATCGGTTTGATAGCGAATCCAAGCAAGCCCTGCATGAAAAGAAACCGTATACCGTAATCCATTGCTCAGTGTCAGCGGAATATGTTCGTATTCATTTAACCAAGCAATCAAGTCACATTCTGCTGGTGCGATGATAATAAAGGCATCATCCCACAACGGTTCAACGATGGTGGAGGCATTCACCCGCACTTTGTTAAGCAGAAATTGATGTACACTGTTAAGCACTTGTTGGCCAATCGGAACACCATGTGCCTTGACTAGTTGGTGATACCCGATAAGATCCAAATATAAAACTTGTAAAACGGTACCTTCAGCAATTTTTTTTGCTTTTTCAATCAAAGGGTGATTTTGAATGCCATGCCATAAGACACCTTGTAACATGTGAATCCTTCTTTCTATCCCTGTAACACAGGCGTATTCGCTCATTCACATTAACATAACTTACTGATGTGGTAAGTAAAGGTATGTTAATTTTTTGATTAAGAATTGATGAGCGAATGAAGAAGGTTACTTAAAATAGCGCTTAAATCTATTACGTGTCGCTTTATGATACAGGTAGAATGCTGCCGCTAGGATGACCAAAAATAACGCGACTTTTATTAGTAATGAAAGGATAGCTGAAAAGACAATAAAAGCAATATATACTAAAAACAAAGTCAATAAAAAGCGTAGAAATGAGCCCAATTTTATCCCTCCCTCTATCTCTAGTCTACCACATGATTATTGGCTATTGTAGAGGGAGGGGCATGATCTTCACTTAGTATTGTTCTGGTGGACTATCATCAACCGCTGGCTTGTTCGTTCTGACTAGGTCATTGCGCAACACCGGCTCGTGATGCGAGAAGGTTTGATCTATCACCACGCCGCCACCTTCATCTGCCATGCGTTCTATGTCTTCGGACGTCGCGCCATCAGATACAAATTGTTCGGATTGGGGATCGTATTTTTGTTCCAAGGCTTTCCGCTCCTTTCATCAGGATGTGCTATAATTGTTTGTATTAGAACAGTTAGGGGGAACATACACCTAGCTTGTCAAACGGGAGTCCGTTTTATGTGCCGAATTGGAGAATAGGGCATCCCTTATATTTCCTATCATATAAAAGTAAAGTGAGGAGAACGCATGACTGTAAACAACAATCCATTTAACGCCAAATCCGCATTACAAGTAGGCGGAAAGTCATACCAGTACTATCGTTTAGAAAGCTTAGAGGAGCAGGGAATCGGCTCGATCTCGCGACTGCCTTTTTCAATGAAAGTGTTATTGGAAAATGTGCTTCGCAAACTGGATGGATACGTGATTACCGAAGAACACGTGAAGCAAATTGCGAATTGGAGTCCAGAGGCACCTAATCAGAACCAAGAAGTTCCATTTATGCCGGCGAGAATTTTGCTGCAAGATTTTACTGGGGTTCCTGTAGTAGTGGATTTGGCCGCATTGCGCCAAGCTGTCGAACGACTTGGGGGCGATCCGAAGCAGATTAATCCGTTAGTGCCTGTGGATTTAGTCATTGATCACTCGGTACAAGTCGACAGCTTTGGTCAAGAAGATTCACTTACTGTGAATACGGATTTTGAATTTGGTCGCAATGAAGAACGCTATAAATTTTTACACTGGGCGACTAAAGCGTTTGAAAATTTCCGTGCAGTGCCACCATCTACCGGAATCGTACATCAGGTGAACCTAGAATATTTGGCCACTGTTGTCCAAGTACGTGAAGAAGGTAACGAACTCGTTGCATTTCCTGATTCTTTAGTTGGGACTGACTCGCACACGACGATGATCAATGGTCTTGGTGTGCTAGGTTGGGGTGTGGGAGGCATTGAGGCGGAGGCTGGCATGCTGGGGCAACCGCTGTATTTTATCACACCAAAAGTCATCGGGTTTCGCTTAACCGGCAAACTTCCAGAAGGATCGACTGCTACTGATCTCGCTTTGACGGTTACCAATATTTTGCGCAAAAAAGGCGTGGTAGGTCAATTTGTCGAGTATTTTGGATCTGGCGTCAGTTCCATGACACTTGCGGATCGTGCGACCATTGCCAATATGGCACCTGAATACGGTGCGACCATGGGCTTTTTTGCAGTAGATGAAGAAACACTCAATTACATGCGCACCACAGGTCGCAGTGAAGAACAAATTCAATTAGTGGAAGCTTATACGAAAGCGCAAGGATTGTTCCGTACTGACGACATGCCGGAACCAATTTATTCTAATGTGATTGAATTGGACATTTCCACAGTGATGCCCTCGCTTGCAGGACCGAAACGTCCACAAGACCGAGTGAATTTGGCTGAGTTGAAAACTGAGTTTCGCGAAGTTCTGCACAAATCTATCAAGGAAGGCGGATTTGGCGTTGATACCGAGGAAGCGAATAAATCGGTCACAGTGAAGCAAGGTAATGGGCTCATATCGGATATGAAGGCAGGCGCATTGACGATTGCTGCGATCACGAGTTGCACCAACACTTCTAACCCATCTGTCATGTTAGCTGCAGGATTGTTGGCCAAAAAAGCAGTGGAACACGGGTTAAAGCGGAGTCCTCACGTCAAAACCAGCCTTGGACCTGGTTCGCGCGTAGTCACCGAATACTTAGCTGCATCCGGTACGATCCCATACTTAGACCAGCTTGGCTTTCAGGTCGTTGGTTATGGATGTACCACCTGCATCGGCAATAGTGGACCTTTGATACCTGAAGTGGAGGATGCAATCCGTGATAACGAGTTGACGGTGGCCGCTATTTTAAGTGGAAATCGCAACTTTGAAGGTCGCATTCATCCGCTTGTCAAAGCAAATTATTTGGCATCTCCGCCACTCGTAGTTGCGTTTTCGATTGCTGGGACTGTCGATATTGATGTGTATAACGAGCCACTTGGTCACGATCAACATGGTCATCCTGTGTATTTACGTGATATCTGGCCAAGCAGTAAAGAAGTAGAAGACGCGATTGCGGCTTTTGTCAAGCCAGAAATGTTTACCTCCAAATACAACAACGTGTTAGAATCTAGCGAACGTTGGAATGCACTTCCTACGCCTGAGGGAGAATTGTTTGCTTGGGATAAAGAATCAACGTATATTCAAGAGCCTCCGTTTTTCGAGGGACTGACGTTAACGCTTGATCCCGTAGAACCGATTGAAAATGCGAACATTTTGGCTTTACTGGGTGATTCTGTCACCACTGATCACATCTCCCCTGCAGGATCTATTAACGGCAAAAGCCCTGCCGGATTGTTTTTGCAATCGCGAGAGATTGATGTGCGGGACTTCAACTCCTATGGGTCACGTCGGGGCAATCATGAAGTCATGATGCGCGGCACTTTTGCCAATGTGCGTATTCGCAATGAAGCGGCACCAGGTACTGAAGGCGGGTTGACAACCTGTTTTCTGACCAATGAAGTGATGCCAATTTACGATGCAGCGATGAAATACGAAGATGCGGGCGTCGTTACCGTCATTTTTGCTGGCAAGGAGTACGGAACAGGTAGTTCTCGTGACTGGGCAGCGAAAGGTACTTACTTGCTTGGGGTAAAAGCAGTGATTGCCGAGAGTTTTGAACGCATTCACCGCAGCAACCTCGTGGGCATGGGTGTGCTGCCTGTACAACTAGATGCGGGCATGAGTTGGCGAAGCTTAGGTCTGACTGGAACGGAAAAGGTGACATTAGCGAATATTGATGAACATATCCAACCACGCCAGCGTGTGGATATCAAAGCAGTTCGCGAGGATGGGTCAGAGGTGAATTTCACAGCTACTGTGCGTTTGGACAGTCATGTGGAAGTGGATTACTTCAAAAATGGCGGCATTCTTCAGATGGTATTGAGGAATTTGATGAAAAACTAAATGATTACGTAAAGCAGGGGGGTAATCCCCCTGCTTTTTTTTGGGTAGACTAGTGACGATGACGGCATTTTTAATTCTTTACGCAATCTTTACATTAGCTTATCGAATCATTTAGCT
>DAIELO010000067.1 GCA_027341705.1 Caryophanales bacterium | reverse complement strand
ATAATGTCATGTTGCTTGTGGATACGTATGATGTCCTGCGCTCGGGTATACCAAATGCCATCATGGTGGGTCGAGAAATGCGAGCGCGGGGGTATGATTTGCAAGCGGTTCGCATCGATTCGGGAGACTTGGCATACCTGTCAAAAGAGTCACGTCAACGATTAAACCAAGCAGGGTTTACGAATACTCGTATCATCGTATCAGATGACCTTGACGAAGACACGATTCGCGACTTGTTGTCACAAGGTGCGAAAATTGATGGTTGGGGTGTAGGCACTGCACTGATTACCTCCAAAGGTTGTTCGTCTCTCGGTGGGGTATATAAACTATCAGCCGAAAAAATAGCTGATGGCACTTTTTCACCACGTATAAAAATTTCAGAAAATCCATTGAAAGTCACCAATCCTGGGCGTAAAAAAGTAGTTCGCTTTTATGTTGATGAACTTGCAAACGCTGATTTGATCATGCTTGAGGATGAACCTACACCGACCGGAGAACCAGTGCTGCTTTTTGACCCTGTGCATACGTATAAGCAAAAAACGCTAACTCGTTACCGTGTGCAGGAATTGTTGATTCCTATCATTGACAGTGGCAAATTAGTATATTTATTACCCACTCTTAAAGAAATACAGCAACATGCGAAAAATGAACTGCGTTCTATATCTAGCGAGACTAGGCGCGCCAAAAATCCGCATGTATATCATGTGGATTTAAGTCGAAGATTATGGGAGTTGAAGCGTGACTTGATGGAGTCTTTGCGGGTTTAGCCACGCCCTCCGTTTTGTAGGAATTGTGCGACTAATTTTGCCGCTTGCATTTCGACTTGTGTCGCTTCAGTTGCGGTCGTCCCATCACTACAAATGCTGATCGCAAGCGGATGCTTGGGATAAAACACCAACGCAGTATCGTGGTACTCGTTTGGCCAGTTGGCAGTGATTTGGGCGATATTCATATGTGATGAAAAACCGCTCGCTATCCTGCCTTGGTTTGCATTACTTTCTAGTAACCCAATGAGTGGCATGATACTTTGTGGATGTTTATGGTACATGTGAAATAAATAAGCCATCTCCAACGATAAATCTTGCGGTGTCGTGACAAATGGTCGAGAAAAGGGTTGATGAACGCCGATTCCTGCAAGGAAATTGTTGATCTGGGTGGTTCCTAATTTGCGTATCAACATATTGCGTGCGACCACATCATTCTGAGCAATGCTGGCATGGGCGAGTTGGATAACGGTAAAGGCCGTACCATACGGCATCCCAGCAATAAAACCAGACCCTGCCTCTTTATCTACCGGTTTATAATGTACAAGGGTACCGGGTGACATGCGGTGATTGGCGATGTCACTATATAGATTCATGATGACCGGTAGATCCGAGGTAGTCGAAGAGGTGAATAATTGGTTTTCGTTTTGACCGAAATGAGCACCCGTAATCAAATCGATACCGTATACGCCATACACACCTTTTTGTTTACCTAGATAGGCCGCTAGCTGTTTAGAGAGCGTTTGGTACGTGGGCTGGGAAAACGGCAGCGGTGTAGATTTTGCCGTAATCTGTCGCCAATCTCCTTCAATACTGTTGACTAACTGTGGAATCCCACTACGAATAAACCAGGCCATGGCATAACCAAGTCCTAAGGCGACCAACAAGACAAAGCCTAAACGACCCCATCTTAGTTTGCGCCGTCTTTTTTTGGCAAGTGAAGCAGGCTTGCGTTTGCGACTTGCCATTTGGCGGGAATTTTGTTTTTGAGCAGGACGCGCTTTCACCTTTTGCGATTTTTTTGCCGTTTTTTTTGATTTTGATGGTACTTTCGGACTGTACATTTTTTATCATCCATTCTATAGTAAATGGAGTTATACTATTATTAGATCTTTAATTAAATCTATCATAAGCAGTGTCGAAAAAGATCTCTTTTAAAAAGAGAAATTAAAATTTTTGGAGGTTATACGATGAATGATACACGAATGATCGTACCAACACGAGCGGTAGGGAAAACAGATCCGGATATTCGTCATCACGGGTACACACCAGGGAATGCAAGAGCGGGAAGAATAATGATTGTCGATGATGAGCAAGGCATTCGTGATTTTTTGTTATTTGGGCTTCGTGATGAGGGATATGATGTATTGACAGTAAAAGATGGGGAAGAGGCGCTTAATTCACTTAATCATTTTAAGCCTCATATCGTGTTGCTCGACATTATGCTTCCAGGTATGGATGGGTTTGAAGTATGCCGGTTAATGAAAGAGCGGGTTCGCGTATCGATCATCATGCTAACGGCAAAAGACGATGTGGAAGATAGGGTCAAGGGTCTGGCAATGGGTGCTGATGATTACGTGGTGAAGCCGTTTGCGTTTGCAGAGTTAAAGGCGCGCATAGAAGCGCGTTTCCGCACTCAGTTCCCAGAACTTTCTGAGGTGCAAAGAATTGGCAAGTTTGAGATTGATAAAGCGCAAAAGTTGATTCGTTATGAAGGGAACGCACTCTCGCTGTCCAAGACGGAGTATGCGCTTTTGGAGTTGTTGTTGGAATCTCCTGGAGTGGCGTTAACTAGAGAACAAATCTTAAGCCAAGTGTGGGGAGATAATTTTTCAGGTGAAGATAATATTCTCGAGGTGTATATTCGCTATCTGCGCCATAAACTGAACGACTCAAGGCGGCAGTTGATTCGTACAGTGCGGGGAGTCGGATATCGTGTGGATATTCTCTAAGTCGCGAAAAAAAGGTCCCGCGACTTTACTGAGTGAGCTCTACAGCAGATACTTAATGATCATCATTATGCTCATTGTATTGTTGGGGCTCGCTCAGTTTCAATCCATTCATGAAGGCTTGTACACCACGGGTGCCAATAGCCTTAATTTTGCGATTGACGACGCCTTGTCAGAGCCATTTGTGATTTCGCAAATTAGACAAGGAAATTTCATCTCGGTAGCTCCGAGGTTAATGAATTTGTTGGCGATCCGTGGGATTAATGTCAGAATTCTCGGCTCACATAGGGAGATACTAGGTGAGCGCATGTCAAAATACGATCCAACGATGTTGGTCCCCTTTATTTCCACTGGGGAATTGGCGAGCAAATCCAAACCAATTTCCACACCCCTTCATTATACAGTGAATATGTATACGACAGAAACTAATAATCAAGTAGTGTTATTTGCCCAAGTGGGTGCAGATCCCATACAGGGGTTTATTGAAATTGGCTATAATCAATCATTATACAATTCGGTTTTGTATCAGCAAGTATTCAATTTTTTGTTGATTAGTATGGTAATTATTTTGCTGGCTGTTGCGTTACTTATTCCTGTGGTGCGAGCACCTTTGTTGCCACTTCATCACTTAATTAATACAGCGTTACGTATTAAGTCAGGCGCTTTCCAGGAACGTTTGCCCATAATGGGTCCAAAGGAGACTGTTCGGCTGGCTGAAGTCATCAACGATACGCTTGATGAACTGGCAAAAGCGGTTTCACGTGAACAAGCGGCAACGGTGCGTATGAAACAATTTGTATCTGATGCTTCTCATGAATTGCGAACCCCGTTGACTGCAGTGAGGGGATTCACAGACGTATTATTACGGCGCATTGAGTATTATTATCGTGCCTACGCTGTTTTTCTTGACAGTGGTGAAGACGATGAGGAAATGCAAGGTATTATGCTTCCCCCCGAACAATTCGAGGATACTAGGCAGGCTTTGGTCGCCATGCAGCGAGAAACTGGGCGCTTAGAAGGGTTAGTAAAAGATTTATTACAATTGGCCAAGCTCGATGGCGGATTGCAGTTGAATTTAGAGTATACGGATTTGGCGAAAATCGTAGATGACTTGAGACCGCAGTTTGAAATTTTGGCTGATCAACGACAAATTAGTTATGAGTTGCAATCTGCTGTTATTTATTGTGATGCTTCTATGGTACAACAGGTTGTGTATAATTTAGTGACGAATGCCATTCAATACACAGATAAAAATACTGGGTTAATTGCTGTGCGTGTTACTCCGCTTGGCAATCATAAGGCTAGATTTAGTGTCAAAGATAATGGTCCGGGCATTTCAGAAGTACAAATGGCAAAGATTTTTGATCGATTTTATCGTGCTTCAGTGGCCAGAGAGCGTGCGCCGGGAGGTGCTGGTTTAGGGTTGTCGATTGTGGCAGAAATTGTTCGTTTTCATGATGGAGAAATCCAGGTATTTAGTGAACTTGGCAAGGGCACCGAAATGCAGGTGGACTTATAGCATAGGGGGACTGAGAATGAAGGTGATTAAAATAGCCCCAAGGGGCTATTGTTATGGTGTGGTGGATGCGATGGCAATAGCGGCACAGGCGGCGCGGCAGACAGATTGGCCTCGACCAATTTACATTCTTGGGATGATTGTGCACAATGCGTACGTTGTGGAAGCGTTTGACAGGCAGGGGATTAAGACGCTTGAAGGTAATAATCGATTAGAAATTTTGGATAAAATTAATAGCGGAACAGTTATTTTTACTGCTCATGGCGTGTCTCCGCTAGTGAGGCAACGAGCCGAACAAAAAGGGTTGCATGTCATTGACGCCACATGCCCGGATGTCACGCGTACCCATGAGCTGATTGGTCATAAAGTGGCAGATGGTTACGATGTGGTGTATATCGGCAAACGTGGTCATCCTGAGCCTGAAGGGGCAATAGGGGTAGCTCCTAGCAATGTGTTTTTGGTGGAAGCGATAGCAGATATCGATTCTCTTCCAGAAGCATTAGGCAGGAGAGAAGTGAATCAAGTCGAAACTCCACGTATTGTTATCACGAATCAGACTACGATGAGTCAATGGGATACGAAAGAGTTAGTCGAAAAGGTACTCAGGCGCTTTCCAATGGCAGAGGTCTATAATGAGATCTGCAATGCAACGCAAATTCGCCAAAATGCAGTTGCGAATCAAGCAAAGGATGCTGATGTGTGTCTGGTGGTCGGAGATCCAATGAGCAACAATTCTGGTAGACTGGCACAGGTGGCAAGTGAAATTGCAGGAGTACCTGCCTATCGAATAGCCGATGTGACGGAGATTGATCTTAGTTGGTTGTTGAATGCGCAAGTAGTCGCCGTTACTTCTGGAGCATCTACGCCCACGGCTATTACGAGGGAGGTCATTTCATTTTTGGAGCAATATGAACCTCATCAACCTGACACTTGGGAGAAGCGTCATTCAGTAGATTATGATCATTTATTGCCTACAATTCATTTGCGAAATGAAGAATAAACAGGAGTAAATATAATCTTCTCATTCTCCATGAAAGTTCGCTTACGGTATGTTACGATAGAAAAAAAGGGCATTTTGGATGGTGAAGTACGATGCTCAAAGAGCAGCCAACCCTCAAAGATTGTCAGGAGTTTCATGAGTGGCTGGACGAAGAAAAAGGATTCTCACGAGAATTGCCGTTAAATGTAATGTTGTTAGTTGAGGAAGTGGGAGAAGTCGCTAAGGAAATCCGACGCATGGAGAACGTCCGGCACGATCCTGAAAAGGGTAGGATAGCAGAAGTAGCGAAGGATCATTTACGCGAAGAATTGGCAGATTGCTTGGCTTATATAGTGAAGCTCGCCAATTATACGGGTATTGACCTTGAGCAAGCTTACGTGCAAAAAATGCGTTACAACATTCTACGGGAATGGGTCGAGTAATGGCGACTACTGCGTGATTTCAGGGAGGAAGGATACATTACGTATGAAGATTAGGAAAGCGGTGATCCCTGCGGCGGGCATGGGTACTCGATTTTTGCCTGCCACAAAGGCTCAGCCAAAGGAAATGTTACCACTTGTGGACAAGCCAGCCATTCAGTACATTGTAGAAGAGGCTGTCGAATCAGGCATTGAGGACATTTTGATCGTGACAGGGCGGTTTAAGCGAGCGATCGAAGATCATTTTGACCGCTCAATGGAACTAGAGATGCACCTAGCTGAGCATGAGAAGCATGAAGTGTTAGAAGTGGTGCAACAAATATCTAATTTAGCTAATATTCATTACATACGTCAACCTGAATTGCGAGGCTTAGGCCATGCTATTTTCATGGCAAGATCATATGTCGGCAATGAGCCTTTTGCCGTTTTGCTAGGTGATGACATTATTCATTCAGAAGTACCTGCTTTAGTGCAGTTGTTAGATGTATATGAACGTTCTCATACATCTGTAATTGGTGTTCAGGAAGTGCCATGGGAGAATGTATCGAGTTACGGAATTATTTCAGGAAATAGTTTGGATGGAATAAAATACAACATTAATGATCTTATTGAAAAGCCAGCGCGTGAAGATGCGCCTTCCAATTTGGCGATTGTTGGTCGCTACATCATTCATCCTAGTATTTTCTCTATCCTAGCAGATACGGCTCCTGGTAAACAAGGCGAAATACAGATTACCGACGCGCTGCATACGCAAATGAACATAGAAGGTCTTAACGCCTGTAAAATTGAGGGCTTGCGTTTCGATATTGGCGATAAACTTGGTTATATAAAAGCCACCATTGGCTTGGCGTTGACCCGGCCAGACATGCGTGAACCTGTATTGAATTATTTACAAGCCCTATTAGCGGATGAGCCACGAAATGGGGTCTGATTGGTGGAAAGCCAAACCAATTTTCTGCGCACGCTGAGAAGCCTTGATGGCAAGCCGTATACTGGA
>DAIELO010000066.1 GCA_027341705.1 Caryophanales bacterium | reverse complement strand
AAGCGCATGACCAGTCGTCATGATCTCATTGACAATTGTTTTGACTTCATTAATCGGAATAGCGAAACCCATTCCTTCAAAACCTTTTGCTACAATCTTGGAACTGTTGATGCCCACCACTTGTCCCTCGATATTCGCAAGTGGTCCCCCGCTATTTCCGGGATTAATGGCCGCATCCGTTTGCAACACTGTTTCTTCCCCAATCACATTGCCTGTAGCTTCATCAATCACTGGCATCGTACGCGACGTGGCACTGATCACACCTGATGTTACCGTATCCGCAAAATCAAGCCCTGCTGGGTTGCCAATGGCAATCGCAGGTTCCCCTGGTTGCAGTGAAGAAGAATTACCAAACTGAGCCACATCACTTGGTTTAATATCAGAAGAAGGGATTTTTAATACAGCTAAATCTGTATAGGGATCGTACCCAACCACAGTGGCATATACGTGTTTCTTACTATGCAAGACAACCTCCACCTTGGATGCGCCTTGAACAACATGATAGTTGGTGACGATATAGCCTCTGGGATCAAAAATCACACCTGATCCCACGCCCTCCTCTTGCAATGTGCTCCCAGGCATTCCGAGCCCGGATGTGCTTTGCACTGTTTGAAAATTAACCACGCCCACAACCGAAGGAATCATCTTTTTGACTGCTTGGACAATTGCATCGCTGGTTTGTACCGTCACAGGTCGTACCGGATACGATGTCGTTTGTAAATTAGCATCAGACAGCGACGGGGAGACGATTACATTGTTTTGTAATAAATAAGGAACCACCAACATCGTTGATGCTGATCCTACCACGGCAGAGACAACGATTACACCAACCCACCTAGCAATCGATTTTGTCCTGCCTGCCTTGGAACTGGTACTGCGATAATTACCATCATCGTAGTGACCCAAGGGCACCACCTCCGCATCATCATCATCATTATTCTATGCTTACTATTTAAACAAACTCACCTTGCACTAACCTGAAATTTGCTCGGCCGAACCGCGGCTAACATGGTAGGTTGACGAGGATTTGTCATATTAATGGTCATTCGCTCTTCTACTCCCTGCAACCTGTCATGCAATCCCTTAGTTACCGTTTGCACTGCAAGTTCTGGCCTGTTATTTTCTTTACTCAAATGCGCCAAATAAACTTGTTCCGTATCTTCAGAAATGACATCGCCTAAAAATTCACTGGCACTATCATTGGACAAGTGCCCCTTATCGCCAAGAATGCGCCGTTTTAAGTGCCATGGATAAGCCCCCGTGCGCAACATCTCCAAATCGTGATTGCTTTCCACAATAAACGTATGAGCACCGCGAGTCACTTCCCTGATGCGGTCATTGACATATCCGAGATCTGTAGCTAGTACTAACTTATCTTCCCCATGGTAAAAACAAAATCCTAAAGGTTCTTCAGCGTCATGAGAAATTGCAAACGGCTCAATGACCAATTCCCCAAGCGTAAACACAGTGCCTGAACGAATGTGGCGTGCTTGTACCGCTTCCTCCTCTTTCCAAAGCTGTTGTACATTACCCCATGTTCCTGCTGACATGTAGATGGGAACATTCCACTTTCGCACTACCGCAGCTAATCCTTTGATGTGATCGCTGTGTTCATGCGTCACAACAACTGCCTGTAGCTCATTTCCACTCACTGCGATTTCTTGAAAAGCAGCCTGTAGTTGACGAATACCCACACCCGCATCCACAAGTAACTTAGTGGAACCCGCCTCGATATATACAGCATTGCCTGTACTTCCGCTAGCTAACACACTAAACTTCATAGTAGAATTCATTGATTTTGCACACTCACTTCCCCATTTAACGCATTCACATAAAAAAATCCACGCGTGCTAGCTATCCGCCATACCGGGCTCAAATAACCTGTCGAGCCCGTACTAATTCCCGATGAATACCCTAATTGCATATCCTTAATTGTATTATCGACCTCTAATTGCGCCTTGTCCATATTAGATGCCAATGCCAAAAGTGCATTCGCCGCACTCATTACAGTTCGCGGATAGATTGATTTCCCTATCCCCACATATGTTTGCATGATTCTGATGATCTTTCCATGCTCAATCACCACAACAAGTGGCGCACTGTAAATACCAAGATTATTCACCGTTTCTACGTACTTTACCACGCCCGTCTGATGTGACAAATGTGTGGACAATAGTTGGTAGTCAATAAAATTATAGACATGCCGCAATAACCATTTATGCAGGCCATCTAAGTGTTCACCTTGCTTCATCACTTCCACAACCTGATTTCGATCAAACGTGATGCGCACCTGATCCGGTGGAACCCATTCAGCACGCCCCAATGAAGTGTGAACTTGAAAAGGAGCACGAGATGCCGATTTTTTACTCGCCGAAATGCTTAATTCGGCCACACTCGTAAACCAAGCTGGCGACAGGCTTACCATAGTCATTGGCAGTGTAGATGGATTGCCCGGCAACTGGGCATCCATATTAATGCCATGCTCAGCAAATGTTCGCTGGATATTGGCAAGCTGATCAGAAAATGGTTCTGTATAAATAGACACTGACGAACCTAGCACCAACCATTGACGAGCCAAGAATACATTCAATCCCAGAAACACAACAATGAGAAGAATTTTCACCTTCCCGAAGTCCATTCTTCACATCCCCGTCCCTGAGAAAATAAGTCCTGTTTGCGCATCAAGGTACACGGCTGGCGCGTGACGATATACTAATCGATATACCGGAATCACATCAACCAGTTGTTTATTAATTCGTTTGGTGCCGTATCCCAATGTAATATCATCAAGACCAGAGAACCGCTTCGCAGTGAGTCTAGATAACAATTGAACGCCCGACAAAATCTGCCGACCTTGCCCGCTTGTTTCAATTCCAGGATAAGAGAGTGAGTGCCATAAACCCGTCACCATGCCATTTTGAACCCGCACGCGGATTTGATCTAATTGACTAAAAAGCGGCCAGCCATTGATTATATCTTGAAATACCAAGTCGATCCGATCAGGCGATTTTTGGATGTGGGACAACACCTGATCCCCTACAAATCCACCATGGCTGTCCATAAAAGGGACCGCCGCTTGAAGTGCTGCATTGGCCGTCTGTGTATACCCTGACAATGACCCTGAAGGGCAAGAAAATGTCAATTGATTACCAAATACCCCTACCTTCAATTCTACACTTTGCGTGCCGTCAGAATAGAGAGTTTGGGTCGATGTTTTTAATATCGGTTGAATCAATGAAGGGTCGAGGAAAAAAGAGTCAATCACAGGCGTTGCCGCAGGGTGATATAATACCCACCGATATACCGGCATTTTGAGTGAGGCGTAAGGAAGATTATACATTTGGTTGTTTTTTGGGATCTGCGCAAATGGGATTGCTTCATCTGTAGGTGAGAGCCAGCGCCCAAACCCCGAGGCCATCTTCAAATAACCGACGTAAAATTTATCGCCTGCCGAAAATATCATTTTATAGTGATG
Source organism: Caryophanales bacterium (assembly GCA_027341705.1). The sequence continues at coordinate 3,222 of DAIELO010000066.1, read as the reverse complement.
GTCTTTGCCAACAGGAACGAAGGCCACCATGTGGTTGACAGGACTTGTGATTGGTAAATTAGGTATGGGAATAGCGAGTGGCCACAAGGATGCATGTGATAATAATCCATTAAAATCAAATAACAAATAAGGAGTTTTAGGAGAAATCACTGCAGCCCTGCTATTTTTCACCACCAATCCACCTGAGAGAAATACCGATTTGCGTAAAATGGCCAACATGTTTTGCATCTCTGCACTTGAACCATTAATCCGAAACAGTTCTTTATTTGCAGTCCAAATCCACACCGCCGTGGGACGAATAAACTCGCCCACACTTCGCTCGCTCCCATACATGGGACTAGAATAAAAATTCGGGTGGTCTACCGCTAGTTCATTCGGAGTCCCTAACCAGATCAATCCAGAAAACACCAAGCTTGATGCAACAATAATGAAAAGAAACCACGATTTTAATCGCTCTGCCCACACTCGCCAACGAAAATTCAAGGTTTCTCACCTTCTTTTGCAGGTAGCGTAATGCGCACGACCGTGCCACCCCCTGCCTTACTCGTGATCTCAATTTCCCCATCATGCGCACGAATAATTTCTCGCGCAATAGATAATCCCAGACCCGTACCCCCAAGTTGTCTTGAACGAGCCTTGTCCACTCGATAAAAGCGATCAAATATATGCTGCATATCATCCTCTGGAATTCCAGTGCCAGAGTCCTTGATCAAAAAAACTGCCGTTTGATGCTCGTGATCATAACTTGCGCTCACCTTGATCATGCCATGATTTGGTGTGTACTTTAACGAGTTTGATACGATGTTATCCAACACCTGATTGAAACGATCTTTATCCACCCAAATCCAAGACGTCTCTGCAACGTCAGTGATAAATTGAATATTAGATTGAAACGCAAGCAGTGCAAAGCGCTCTGCCAACCGATTAACCAATTCATTCGTAGACGTTTTTTCTTTATTGATCGTCTCATAACCCGAATCAAGCCGTGATAATTGCAGTAAATCCTGAATTAGACGTGCCATTCTCACTGTTTCGCGATCCATCACCTGTAGAAACTGCAAAGCAAGTTCTTGTTCTTCATACGCTCCATCAAGTAATGCTTCGACATAACTGCGGAGCACCGTGATCGGTGTACGCAGTTCATGTGACACATCCGCTACAAATCGCTTACGCGCTTCCTCTAGCCTAGTTTCCTCCGTTACATCACGCAGCACATAGACCATTCCTCCTTGCGGATCCACTTCCTCATTGAAAAAGTGAGCAAGGTTGACCCCAGATGAAGGTGATTCATCCAGTCTTGCGAGTGCCGTCACATACACAGCTAATACTTTACCACTTTGCTCCACCACGCGCGCTTGTCCTGCAGGAAAATCACCTGGCAGTAATTCACTAATAGAAGACCCGACTGGCATCCCCTGAATCTGCAAAAGGCGCAACGCAGCAGGATTAATCAGCACCACTGACTGATTGGCGTTGGTCGCCACCACGCCGTCTCCCATCGTCGAGAGTACCGCCTGCAATCTGCGTTTCTCCCTCTCAGTATTGCGAGTTGCCTGTTTCAAACGCCTTGTCAACATATTGAACGTAGCGGCTAATTCGCCAATTTCATCATTTGAAAAGATGTCGACCTCTTGATCAAAGTCTCCCCCGGCTAACGCACGAGCCGTATGAGTCACCGCCTTGATCGGACCCGTGATCGTGCGCGAGATAATTACCGTCAGGATGGCCGATAATCCTAATGCCAACAACGTACTTGTCGCCAAAATGATAATGATGCGAGCAATTGACTGATATACCCCGTTCATGGGAGCTACAATTTCAACGACACCCTTCACGATCCCTTGTGCACGAATCGGTACCGCCAAGTACAGTTCCCTTTGCTTCGTCGCTGGATCAATCGCAATTTCTTCGCTCTGTAGCCCTAATAACGCCCCGTTAACTTCTGGGTCCACCCGCTTTTGTCCCACTAAAAAAGGATTGCCCGAAGTGGCGACCACCGTGCCATTTCTATCGAGAACATATACCTTTGCTCCAGCCAAGCCAGCGAATGGTTGCAAAATAGATTGTAAATTAGTCGTTTTCGCAGATCCAGATAGCGGAATATTAATCACATTGGCAAGAAATACTGCCTCATGTGCTATCGTTTTAGTATAATTGTCCACAAAGTAATGATTCAGCGACTGAATAAAGTAGGCACCGATCAACTCCATCGCAAACAAAATAAGAAGCAGGTACACCACCATTAGCTTAAATTGTACGCTGCGAAACAAAAGGCCCTCCTATCCCCGGCGAAAGTAATAACCGGCCCCTCTCCTCGTTAGAATAAAGTCCGGATTACTGGGATCCCGTTCTAGCTTCTCACGCAATCGTCGAACGGTGACATCCACCGTTCGTTCGTCACCAAGATAATCATAGCCCCACACGTCTTGCAACAGTTGCTCTCGAGAAAATACCACTCCCGGATGACGAGCAAGATACAGCAAAAGTTCAAACTCTCGATGTGTCACCAAAATTTCTTGCTCACTTCGAATAACCTGGATTAACCTAGTATCAATCACCAAATCATCAAATTGCAGCCGTTCCTTTTTGGATAAATCCGCATCTTCGAGCGCCGCGCTTTGTCGTCGCAAATTCGCCTTGACGCGGGCCAATAGTTCCCTTGTGCTAAACGGTTTCGTAACGTAGTCATCTGCTCCGAGTTCCAATCCGAGCACCTTGTCCACCTCAGCATCCCGCGCGGTCAGCATAATAATTGGCACCATGGAATACTGTCTGACATCACGGCAAACCTCGAATCCGTCTTTTTTTGGTAACATTAAGTCCAACAACACCAAATCAAAAACCGTCTGCGAAATCATCGCGACCGCTTTTTCACCATCATCTGCAACACTGACCTGGTATCCTGATCTTTCTAGCTGAAATTTCAGAATATCAGCGATCGGTTCTTCATCTTCCACCACCAAAATGTGATTCATCCCACACCCCCACACTTGCTTCTTCCTCAACCACTACTTACTCAGTTCTTCCATTATCTCACGAAAACTCTCCATTGTAGTTTCCAGATTATCGATAATTTCAGACGCCAGCACATCCGGGTCAGGCAGATTGTCTAAGTCGGCAAGTGACTTATCCTTGATCCAGAATATGTCCAAGCTAGTTTTGTCTCGCTCCAGTATTGATCCAATTGATAGTGAGTGGAGTCGGTCAAGTAATCATAGGCCG
>DAIELO010000065.1 GCA_027341705.1 Caryophanales bacterium | reverse complement strand
AATGTGAGAATTTCATTGCAAATTATCGACCAGATGTGGTATTTCACTTGGCTGCCCGTGCATCTGTAGTGGAATCAGTACATAATCCTCATGAAGATGCGCGAACGACAATACAGGGTCTTTTGCATGTGCTTGAAGGCGCTCGTAAAGCGCAGACGAAAAAGGTTGTGTTTTCTTCTACAGCAGCTGTATATGGGGATTCTAATGTGGTGCTGCCCATTGTAGAAGAGGCTGCGGTTGCTCCTATATCGCCTTATGGGGCATCGAAATTAGCGGCTGAACACTATTTACAGGTGTACCAGCAATTACATCACCTAGATTACGCAATTCTTCGCTACGCGAATGTATATGGGCCGCGCCAAGGAATAGCAGGTGAAGGGGGAGTAATCGCGATTTTTGCGAAAGCCACGCATGTGGGAACTCCTTTGCGTTTATTTGGTAATGGAATGCATACACGTGACTATATATACGTTCAAGATGTGGCCAGAGCAAACCTGATGGCGGCAGAGCACGACGGAAGTGTTTTGTTAAATATCAGCACAGGAGTGGAGACGAGTAATCGCAGATTGATCGAGTTAATGCAGGAAGTATCGGGGCGGATAATCCATGTTCAAGAGGAACCCGAACGCCAAGGCGATATCTTGCGCAGTGCATTGGCACCACATCAGGCACATTCGGTGATTGATTTTAAGTCAGCAGTTGACATTCATACAGGATTGGATGCAACCTACCGATGGATGGCAGATTGGTCAGTATATGAAAGTTGACAATAATTACTACGTTCGGCTATAATCGTTATTGATACGCAATTCTTTTGCGTTCCAGGTGGGGTTCCTCCTGTATTGTCGGCGGAGGGAGGGAAAATATCATGTCAGAGATCAGAATTCGCAAGAATGAATCCCTAGATTCTGCCCTGCGGCGGTTTAAACGTGCAACCGCGAAAGACGGCATCCTCGCCGAGGTTAAAAAACGGAGACAGTATGACAAGCCTAGCGTGGCTCGTAAGAAAAAGTCTGAAGCTGCTCGCAAACGGAAAAAATTCTAAAAGTTTGATAGGAAAAGGGTGACGCCGGCGTGACTTTGGCGGATCGCTTAGCTGAAGATATGAAGCAAGCGATGAGAAGTAAAGATAAGGTGCGTTTGTCTGTATTGAGGCTCGTCAAATCGGCTATTAAGAACGCCGAGATTGACAAGCGTATCACGCTGGGAGAAGAAGAAATCATCAGTGTGTTGCGCAAAGAGCTAAAACAGCGCAAAGAGTCATTGCTCGCTATTGAAGGAGCGGGTCGCGATGATCTTATCGCAGCACTGAACGAGGAAATGCAAATTCTCGAAACGTATCTGCCTCAACCGCTTCGCGAGGAGCAAATTGAGCAACTAGTTCGTGAAGCTGTGCAAGAAGTGGGAGCAGTTTCAAAAGCAGATATGGGCAAGGTCATGCCAGTGGTAATGAAAAAAATTGGCGGACAGGCTGAAGGGCGAATCGTAAATCGCATCGTCCAAGAGGTTTTGTCAAGTTTATAATTTGAATCAAAAAGAGCGAAGCAAAGTGACTCGTGATCATCGGGTCGCTTTTTTATTTGTGTATAAGTCGACCGAGTGCTGCATACATGTTTGAGAAGAGGGGGGTTGCCCTTGAGACAAAAAGTTCGCAAATGGGCTGAGCAGATGGCGCAGGATTGGTTTGAGGTACCCTCTGGCACACTGAACGCGCAGTCCCGGGTGGTTATTTTGGCCATGAATCAAGTGGTGATCGAAAATTTTGACGACCTGATGACTTTTTCACCTGAACATGTACAAATACGCGTGCGTGATGGAGTGATTGCAATTACAGGTAGGAATCTATTCATTCGCTCAGTAGTTCCGGAAGAATTAATTGTAGAAGGTGAGATTGTACAAGTTCATTTTTCCCCAAGCTCATAGGGGCATGTGGGTACGAGGAGGGAGCGGATGGGATTTTTTCGCTTGTCCGAATGGCTGAAAGGTTATGTGAAAATTGAAGTGTGGAATGATGCGGAACAAACGTTGTTGAAGACAATAGTGGCAAGGCGGATTGCTTTATGGGATGTGCACCTGAGCGAACAGTACTATACGTTGTATGTGTTGCTGCCAGATCTTCACCATGTGCTGCAAGCGGCGCGAAGTATGCGCGTGAAGGTGAGATTTGCAAGCAAAATAGGGCTGCCATTTTTATGGTGGCACGCTCGTCGAAGAAAAGTATTTTTGGTCGGCGCAGCTTTTTTTGTGGCAAGTTTGTACATGCTTTCAAGTTTTATTTGGCATGTGGAGATTATCGGAACCGATCAACCAGAAGAAGTGGGCAGCGCGCTTAAACAGTTGAATATTTATCCAGGAAGTCTTATGTATCGAGTGATGGCACAAGATGATGTGCAACTGGCATTGCTTGAATTATTGCCAGAGATTTCATGGGTGGGCGTGAAAATTCAAGGCACTTCTGTGTTTGTGCGGGTGATTCCACGCATTGCACCAGCAAAAAGAATCGCCATGAATCCACAAAACATCGTAGCGACAGTGCCTGGGGTAGTGGAAAATGTACTAGCAAGTAATGGCCAGGTATTGGTAAAACAAGGGGAGTACGTCACTACAGGTACGGTGCTGATCAGTGGAGTACTGGATAATTTACAACATGTGCATGCAGATGGCAAAGTGAAGGCCATTGTTTGGTATCGGACAGCGTTAAAGTTGCCATTGAAGTGCATCAATGATCAATATACTGGTTCGTTTGTGCGACATGATTATCTAGTCATCGGAAAGTACCCTGTGATGGTTTGGGGTTTTTCGCATCCCCCTTATCCTTCGCGGCATATACAAAGTATCACTGACGCGCTGCAAATTGGTGCTTACAAATTGCCGATTGCTTGGCGAGTCGATACTGTATTTGATGTGCGACAGGTAACAAAAACGTTGACAAATGCACAAGCGATCGCCAGTGGGCAACACTTTGCCACCAACGAAGTGCTACAAATGACACCGGAGGGATCAAAAGTAATTCGCCAGAATATTTTACAGCATAAACTTGTGCGTGGTAATCTATATATGACAGTCTGGTCAGAAGTCTTGCAAGATATTGGCAAGCCTCAGGCAATGCTAGACGGGACACAGTAGTTAATTGAGGAGTTGGGATATTCAGTTGAGTGATCAAACCGTGACTTCGCGCAAGATCGTTCTTCGCGATAATGACGAAGCCAAAAACGTGTTTGGTCCGCATGATGCACATATTCGTCTCATGGACCAGGCGTTTTCCTGTCAACTTATCTATCGCGGCAATGAGTTGACTTTGTCAGGGAATACAACGGATGTTGATTCGGCCTATGATCTTGTGGATGTACTAGTTCAGCTTGTACGTAAAGGCATACCAATTGGAGAGCGCGATGTCGCGTATGCAATGGAGATGCAAAAGCAAGGTTATGTAAGGGAAATATTGAACGTTTTTGCAGAGGATTTAGCTCAAAATTATAAGGGTAAGCCGATACGAATTAAATCACTGGGACAAAAGCAGTATGTCGATGCGATGAAAAAACGGGATATTGTCTTTGCTATTGGTCCTGCTGGAACGGGTAAAACTTATTTGGCAGTTGTACTTGCTCATCTCTCGCTGAAGCGAGGAGAAGTGAAGCGTATTATCCTTACTCGACCTGCAGTGGAAGCAGGGGAAAATTTAGGGTTCTTGCCAGGTGACTTACAGGAGAAGGTAGACCCTTATTTGCGTCCACTTTATGATGCGCTCCATGATATTATGGGACCAGAACAATTGGCGCGGGCAATGGAAAGAGGACTGGTGGAAGTGGCGCCGCTTGCTTATATGCGAGGGCGAACCTTGGACGAGGCTTATGTGATTTTGGATGAAGCACAAAATACAACACCTGAACAAATGAAGATGTTTTTGACTCGGCTAGGGTTTGGCTCGAAAATGGTGATTACTGGGGATGTTACGCAAATTGACCTGTCTCGCGGCAAGCTGTCTGGGTTGCGTGAAGTGGTGCGGATATTAGCGAACATCGATGAAATTGCATTTATTGATCTAAGCGAAGTGGATGTGGTGCGCCATCCGCTTGTGCGTAAAATCATTCGAGCCTATGCGGAACATGAAAGTGAGTGAACAAAATGGCAACAAAGCCCTCCAAAAAGGCATGGAGAACTTGGTTAAAAGCGTTTCAATGGCGGTCTAGTCGTCGTGTTCGCATTGCGATATATGCGTTGTTAACGATTTTCCTGTTTGCTGTGCTGGTAGGGACGGTGTTGCCTGTTCACTATAATTTAGCCATCGGGCAGGTGAGCCAAACCTCCATCCGTGCGCCTATCGATGCGGTGGACACGCATGCGACAGATCTTGCTAGACAAGCAGCGTCTGCACTAGTGCCACCACGGTATGACATCAATCCTGCGACAGAGGAGCAGGCGTTGGCTACTTTGGATCGGTTATTCAACACAACACAAGTGTTGAATAGTGAAAGTAAATTAACAAAAACAGCGCGTTACTTGCAATTGCGTAAAGTGGCCCCGCGAAAACTGTCTTCTTCTGCCTTGTTGCAGCTGTTGGCTTTGCGTCAAGGTGAGTTTGTTGCGGTCAGCAGTGATGCTATTCGCATTGTCCAGCAAATTTTGCAAAATGATTTTTCGTCTAGTGATCTGAAACGGGCCAACATGATCGTAGATCAGCAATTGGTCACCTTGGATATTATTGAGCAATCAAGATTGCTCATTGGTCAGATTTCTTTGTCCGTATTACAACCTAATCTAATTTATAACCCTGTATTGACACAACAGGCTAAACTTGCGGCACAGCGCAACGTCCCAGATGTATGGATTAATCGGGGAGACATGGTGGTGCGTCGTGGGCAGTTAATTACACCGGCTATTATGAATCAACTTCAAGATTTAAAACTACTAAAAACTGAACCTGATTATGGTATTTATTTTGGGTTTATGGTATTTATTGCGATATTGGTTGCAGCGACAGCTGCCTTTATTCAAATTCGCAAAGGAAAAATTGCTATCGATAATGTGCATTTGTTACTTTATGCAACGATTATGGGTTTGATGGCGGCCATGATTAGCTTGGATAAGGCGGGTATTACCATCGGATTGCCTGTCAATAGTTCCTACGTTATTCCTCTTGCCGCAGGTAGTATGATGACGGTCATGTTTTTTGGCACGTCACTTGCGATGCTTACTTCTGTATTTCTTGCCGTGGTGATGAGTGCGGCCTTTGGTTATGACTTCTCTCACTTTTTTGTCATGCTAAGTGGGATGATTGGTGCCACGTTGACGATGGTTCGTGTGAAGCATCGCAGAGTATTCATGCATGCAGGGCTTTTGGCTGCATTATTAAATGTAATCACGCTAACGATTATGCATTTTTTGCTTACTTCTACAGGATCGGGTATACGTGAGTTGGCTGATCAGATTGTGTTTGGGGTGATTAGCGGGATCTTGTCCTCGGTGCTGACCATTGGTCTGTTGCCTTTCTTGGAAACAGTTTTTCACATTACCACACATATGGGTTTGTTGGAGCTTGGCAATCCCAATCATCCGTTATTGCGCAAACTATTGATAGAAGCCCCTGGTACGTATCATCATAGTTTGATTGTAGGCAATCTGGCTGAATCAGCTGCAGAAGAAGTGGGTGCAGATGCATTACTATGCCGCGTTGGTGCGTACTATCATGATGTTGGGAAGATGAAGCGCCCGCAATTTTACATTGAAAATCAGTTTGCAGGAGAAAACCCGCATGAGAAAATTGCGCCTAATTTGTCCTGTATGATTGTAACCGCACACGTTACAGATGGTATTGAGATGCTGCGTGATTATAAGATTCCTGAGCCCATTCGCGATATTTGTGCCGAGCATCACGGAACCACTGCGCTCTGGTATTTTTATAACAAGGCTTTAGAGATGGATAAGCATCATGTGCCGAGTATAGATCAGTATCGTTATCCAGGACCGCGCCCGCGTTCTAAAGAAGCGGCGATTGTGATGGTTTGTGATGCTGTCGAGGCGGCTGTGCGTTCGCTTAACAAGCCTAACCCCGCAAGAATTGAAAATATGATTCGCAAGCTCATTAAAGATCGATTACAGGATGGTCAATTTGATGAATGTGAGCTTACGTTGGCTGATTTAGAACGCATGGTGGGGGCATTCATGCGTACGTTGCGAGGGGTGTATCACGAACGAATTGAGTATCCAAAGATCACCAATGTGGTAGAATTGAAAGCAAAAAGCTAGAGTATTGGTGAGGGGTTGTATGATGGGAGTGTCACAATCTGAATTTGAGGTTGCAATACGTTGGGAAGTGGAACCTCAATCTGATTTATCGTTGGAGGAAACAGAGTTAGTGATACGCAAGGTGTGTCTGGCTATTGCAGAGAAAGAAGATTTGGGAGCATCTGAACTTTCTATTTCGCTCGTTGACAAAGATGAAATTCAGACACTGAATCGACACTATAGGGGCATTGATATGGTTACGGATGTGCTTTCGTTTTCCTTGCTTGAGGGGGACGAACCTGAAGTATTGGATGAGGATTCTCCACTTGCACTTGGGGATATTGTAATTAGTTGGCCAGTTATGGTGGAACAAGCAAGCGAGTATGGACATTCGCAGGCGCGTGAGTTGGGTTTTTTGACTGCACATGGGTTATATCACCTGTTGGGATATGACCATGACTCGCAAGAGGATGAAGCGATCAT
>DAIELO010000064.1 GCA_027341705.1 Caryophanales bacterium | reverse complement strand
AGAAGAAACAAAAAAAAGAGTAATAGAAGCAATTGCTCAGCTTTCCTATCGTCCTAATGCGGTAGCGAGGGGACTTGCTAGCAAAAAGACAAAAACGATCGGTGTGATCGTACCTGATGTGTCCGCCACTTTTATGGCCGAATTGGTGCGGGGTATTGAAGATGTGGCGCGGATGTATCAATACCACATTATTCTCTCCAATTCTGATGGTCAATTGCAGCGCGAGGCAGATTTGGTAGGGACGATGTGGGAAAAGCAAGTGGATGGGTTGCTTTTTATGACCATGGAACTGCGTCAGGAGCATGTTGATATTTTTGAACAAGCGCAATTACCTGTCGTGTTGTGTCGAACTGATGATCCAGAAGGCAGAATTCCGTCGGTTAATATTAACAATAAGCAGGCTGCGATTGACGCCGTGAACTATTTAATTGCGAGAGGCAATGAAAAGATTGCGTTTGTTTCTGGGTCGCAAGGGTTAAATGCATTGTCAGATACCCGCAAGCAAGGTTATGATCGTGCGATGCAGAATGCAGGACTTGAACCTATTTATTTTGTCACACCAAAAGAGGAGTATTCGAGTGCCTTGGCATCCATTCGCAGTCACTTGAGCATTGATCGACCCCAGGCTTTACTTACTTGTAATGATGAATTGGCAGTTGCGGCGTTACATGCGTGTCAAGATTTACAATTTCATGTGCCCAACGACGTTATGATATTGGCTTTTGACAATACAAAAATCACACAGTTGACTCGTCCACTGTTAACCACTATTTCACAACCTATGTACGACTATGGTGCGGTGGCGATGCGTTTTTTGACTAAGTTATTAAGTGACGCGCATGTATCTACGTATACGGTAATTCTTCCGCATCAGATTGAAGAACGCGCTTCAACGATGCAGCGGCTATAAATAGGCTAGTAAATCATGCTTACCGTGTATTTTCCACTAGCGTAATCTTTTATTTGTGAGTATGATTACAGAATAGCGCATAACTAGCGCGTGAAGGGTTGGGATTACAATGCGGGTGGAAAAGATCTCCAAGAACAAAGTGAGAATATTCATCAGTTATGAAGATCTTGAAACACGCGGCATTGAAAAAGAAGAAGTGTGGCAGAATGGCAAGAAGGTACAAGAACTATTCTGGGACATAATGGAAGTTGCATATTCTGAAGTGGGATTTGAGATCGTAGGGCCCATTGCAGTTGAAGCGTTCACCATGCCTACAGAAGGTGTTGTCGTTATCGTGACGCAAGTACCCAGTTTGCCACCTCACTCGAACAGCCCAGATGAAGAAGAAGAGGAAGAAAGTCAAGAAATTGATCCATTTAGTTCGTTTATTTTTACCTTCCCTGATTTTGAAGAAGTAATTCGGGTCGCACAAGCATTGAATCATTATGGTGCGTTAGAAGTGTCTCTTTACGTGTATGCACAAAAATATCACCTTGTATTTGAAAATGATCATATCGATGAGGCGATTTCAGATTCTATTTGGTCTGTGCTTCATGAGTATGGTGAATTGACAAATGTAACGACGGCCATGCTTGAAGAGTATGGAAAATGTGTATTAAAAAATCATGCTTTGGACACTATTATGGAGTATTTTGTATAGTTGTATCCAAAGAGAAATGTCGGTGTGACTGATTAGTCATTGTCGCCATTTCTTTTTTTTGATTATCTATTTTTTGTGAACTGGAGGAAAAATCCGGTTTGAATATTCTTGATGAAAAATCAATAGGCATCAAAAATCGTCTTTTGCATCTGGCAAAGTCATTGCAAGTAGCGGCTGAACCGGCTTTTGAGGAATCAAAAACGATTGCTATTTGGCGTGATTTTTTATTTGAACAGCAGATTCCTGTCAAGTGGGCACTGCATGGACACGCTCCCATTGTTGACTGGGGTTTGTTTGGTCAGGCAGCGATATCAATTGTAATTACTGCCGACTTAGATGCGGTAGGTGTGGAGTCTGGTAGCACTTGGTTTTGTGAACATTCATGCGGACATTTTGCTCAATCTGTGCACGCGCTTGGTCTTGCTTATTTGCTTTTTACATATGGTATGAATAAGGATGTGGCCGTACGCATCATTGGATGTCCGGGTGAGGAATGCAGGCCGATTTATGATTTAGAATATCCACTCCCGTACCGGACTGGGAAACAACGATTGTTAGACGAGGGATGGTTTTCTGGGGCCAACGCAGTGCTTTCTACACATTTGGCTGATGACTTGGCATCGCATACTGTGCAATTTGTCGGTGGTGCAAACGGCGTGATGGGTATTCGCTTATGCTTATCTGATTTTGATCCCACTGATCAACGACCGCCATCGCTTCGTACGTATGCTGGTATTTTAGAAAAGTGGCAAGATGAGATTAGGCATATCACTGGTAACCCTCAATTACAAGTAAGAGCCCGCTCTGTGCGTACAGGAATCGAGTTGTGGACTGAATTTACTCAGGCGTTAACTGCCATAGAAGTGCGCGCGGTCGATGAAATTTTTGAACAATTAAAGGCACAAGCGAGTATCGATATGCAATTGATCAGTTCATATGCTCCACTGGTACAAAGTGAATGGTTACGGGATATTGCTTCTAAGGTATTGCAACAAGCGCATGGACTGGTCCACATTAACATCGTAGACCAATTATCAGGGGCTACTGATTTGGGTGATGTAAGTCAAAAGTATTCTGTATTTCAATTGTTTGTGGGGGGCACTTCGGGTTTCACACACGATTCCAAATTTGAAGTAATCGATGACAATTTTGCGTTGTTATGGCCAATACAGTGGTTAATGAACATGATTGAGGAATTGGCGATTATTTCATAAAAAGGGGGAGCCGATAGTGAAAATTGCGGTAATTTTTGGTGGCCGTTCTGCAGAACGGGAAGTATCGTTAAACAGCGGAACTCAAATCATGGCGGCCTTATCCAGTCTAGGGTACGAAGTAAGTGGTTTTGATTTACTACCCTCTATATTTAATGATATACGCGCTTTTGATCCGGATGTAGTGTTTTTAGGACTTCATGGTCGGTATGGTGAAGATGGAACCATTCAAGGGGCACTTGAACTAATGGGCTATCCATACGTAGGTTCAGGCGTGCTTGCAAGTGCGCTGGCTATCGACAAAGCACAAACCAAACGGATGCTGTCCACCTTGAATCTGCCCATGCCTGCTCATCGATTGGCAAGAATGAGGGATTTGGAAATTATCGATCAATTTTCGCAAGAGGCTGAATCTGCGCTTGGGTTACCTTTAATTATAAAGCCTAACCGAGAGGGATCGACGATTGGGCTTACGCTTGCTACTTCTCATGACCAAGTAGTCGCTGGAATAACGGATGCATTGAAGTATGACGAGACAGTTCTTGTTGAAGAATATATTTCGGGCACGGAAGTTACTGTCGTGCTTTTTGGAGATACGGCGCTGCCGACAGTGCTTGGAATTATCGAAATTATTCCGAAATCCACACTGTATGACTATGATTCCAAGTATCTTGATGGCGGGAGTCAACACATTGTCCCTGCCCGCTTACCTGAGCAACTGTATCAACAAGTGGAGGAGTATGCCAAACAAGCGTATCAATTGATTGGTTGTCAAGATTACGCACGTGTGGATATGATTATCAGTAAAAATGGCCCTTATATTCTTGAAGTGAATACGTTACCAGGAATGACCGCAACTAGCTTAGTTCCTGATGCAGCAAAGTATTCTGGCTACAGTTTTTCAGCGTTTCTTGATTTGTTGATTTCGCGTGCATACGCCAGAGGAAAACAAGAAACTACTCAGATTTGACCGCAAAACTGGGCTCCTGCTATACTGTGCATGAAGTGTGGGTTTTTTTTGAATGTTCATAAAGGTGGCGAAAAAATGTCGCAGAATGAAACTCTATCGAAGGATAAAGAAAACCTAGATGTCTTGTCCGGTACACAGGAGATTGTGAAGGTAGCTTTATCAAAGCTGGGCTATGGTCCAGATGTGTACGAGCTTTTAAAAGAACCAATGCGTACACTTACAGTCAGGTTTCCCGTTCGCATGGACGATGGATCAGTAAAAATTTTTACGGGATATCGGGCGCAGCATAATGATTCAATTGGTCCCACCAAGGGCGGAATTCGGTTTCACCCTGATGTGACGGAAAATGAAGTAAAAGCGTTATCGTTATGGATGAGTATTAAGTGCGGTATTGCCAATTTGCCTTATGGCGGTGGCAAAGGTGGCGTCATATGTGATCCACGAGAGATGTCTTTTCGTGAGCAGGAGCGACTGGCGCGAGCCTATGTTCGTGCCATCAGTCAGATTGTTGGGCCAACCAAGGACATTCCGGCACCAGACGTTATGACTAATTCCCAAGTGATGGCTTGGATGCTCGATGAATACAGCCATATGCGGGAATTTGATTCTCCGAATTTTATTACTGGTAAGCCAATTGCGCTTGGTGGTTCACTGGGAAGAGACACTTCCACTGCACGTGGTGTGGCCATCTGTATACGAGAGGCGGCTCGCGTCAAGGGATTATCACTTGAGAATGCGCGAGTAGTTGTTCAAGGATTTGGAAATGCAGGTAGCTATTTGGCGAAATTCATGCATGATGCGGGAGCCAAAGTAGTTGGTATTTCTGATGCATATGGGGCATTGCATGATGAGCGCGGACTGGATATTAATTCGTTGCTCGAACGTAGAGATTCCTTTGGAACCGTCACAAAATTATTTAAAAATACGATTAGTAATAAAGAGTTATTGGAATTGGATTGCGATATATTGGTTCCTGCTGCTATCGAAAATCAAATTACGATGGCTAATGCGGATAATATTAAGGCGAAAATTATTGTTGAAGCGGCAAATGGACCGACGACAATGGAAGCCACCAAGTTGTTATCTGAAAAAGACGTATTACTAGTACCAGACGTTTTAGGGAATTCTGGTGGGGTAATTGTTTCTTATTTTGAGTGGGTTCAGAATAATCAAGGGTATTATTGGACAGAGCAAGAAGTGGAGAATCGTTTAGAAGAACTGATGGTTAGATCATTTGAAACGGTCTACAAAACTTCACAGGCGCGTAAGATTGACATGCGCTTGGCGGCATATATGGTAGGCATCAAGAGGATGGCTGAGGCCGTAGAATTGCGCGGTTGGGTGTAGTTTCGGGGCACTTCGGCGTGGGAGGTTTTTGGCATGTACACTGATTCAATGACCATTTTAGAAGCAAAGAGAGAAGTTGAGTCACCTAGCGGTAGGGTGAAAATTCATATCCGCTGTCGAAAATGCGGCGAAGTGTTCATTTTAAGAGGTATTAGGGATGTCAAAGGTCGGGTGGAGACTGGATTCCGCAAGTGTTTATGTGATAATGAGCAAGAATTTGACGTTCAAGTGTTAGAGTAATGTAATTGTAATCAATAGCTACATTTCGAGATGGCCGATGGTCATCTTTTTTTTGTCTTATTTCACATTCTTAAATAAAAATGGAATTGCGGTAAACACTAATGGATAACGAAATGGATAAAAAAGAGGTGGAAAAAGTGAGCAAGTGGTGGCAAACAAACTTTATGATCTTAACATTGAGCTTGCTAAGTAGTGTTTCATTTCCGTTAGCTCATGCGCAAACTTATCAGTCAGGTTCAACACTTTACAGTTTTGGAAGTAGTGGAGAAGCAGTTCGGGATATCCAATCAAAGTTGGCTTACATTGGCTATTTTAAAGGTCAGCCTACTGGATTTTTCTCGTGGAAAATGTATTGGTCTGTTAAAGATTTCCAGCGTGCATTCGGCTTGCAAAGTGATGGAATCGTTGGGCCACTTACCATGGCAGCACTGCAAAAGGCAACCTCCCGGTCGAATCATTCTGCCATTGTTGTCAAGAATCCGGTGGTTGCTACGACGGCACCTGCAACACCGACTGATTTTGGTGGTTTTTCTGCAAATGACATCAACCTAATTTCCCACGTTGTTTATGGAGAAGCTCGAAATCAACCGTTTGAAGGCGAGGTAGCCGTTGCTGCGGTAATATTGAACCGTTATCACAATAGTAAATTTCCACACTCTATTTCTGGGATTATTTTTCAGCCAGGTGCTTTTACATCTATTTCTAATGGACAAGCTTGGGTAGGGGCAAATCAAACAAGTAAGTCAGCAGTATTAGACGCCATTCACGGTTGGGATCCTACACATGGAGCGCTTTATTACTGGAATCCTGCAACAGCCACATCGTCTTGGGTTTGGGGGCAGCCGATTTTACTTCGGATTGGCAATCATGTCTTTGCAAAATAATGGGGGTGTTAACATGGAAAGAAATTGGACGATGTGGTGGATTCCAACATTAGCAATGGGAGTTATCGGTTTGGGTCTATATGGGTTTAACGAGCATCAAAACCGTATGGCTGCAGTACAGTTGGCAGAGAATCAATATCAAGGCAGTTATCATCGCATGACATCGCAAGTTGATGAATTGCAAGATTCGTTGGCTAAAGTGATGGTAACTCGTTCCCCGCAAATGATCGAAAGGGAATTGTCAGCAGCAGTGCGAGAAACCTCGTCAGCGATAGCAAATTTGGAAAGCTTACCTGCGAATTTAACGCGCAAAGGTGAATTGATGGGCTATTTCACCCATACTTCTGCTTACCTCGAACAATTGCATCTGTCGCATTTATATGGGAACACATTTTCTGCGACAGAGCGACAGCAAATTAGGCAAATTTACAAACAGATGACAGCATTAGAAAAAGACAC
>DAIELO010000063.1 GCA_027341705.1 Caryophanales bacterium | reverse complement strand
TTAGATGGTGTTAGCATCACGCTTGAACCCGGTGAAATTTTAGGCCTAGTGGGACCAAATGGATCTGGCAAGACCACCTGTATCAACGTGATTGCGGGACTTTACAAACCAGATGGTGGCAGTTTTTATTTGAACGGCAACAAAATCTCAAAACACTCGCTGACGCGCATGGCTCACATGGGAGTAAACAGAACATTTCAAGTTCCCAAGCCGTTTAAATCACTGACAGTACGGGAAAATCTCATCATTGCGGACCAATATTCCAAACGATCCCATCCCCCGCTTGATGAGTTGCTGGAATTCGTAGGGCTAAAAGAGTATGAAAATCGGGAAGCAGGTAGCTTAAACAGTTCTCAACAAAAGCTGCTAGATTTGGCACGAGCGCTTGCCTGTGGACCACAATTACTGTTAATTGATGAACTGGCAGCAGGACTGAATCCTTCTGAACTTGAAAAAGTCGCTGAAAAAGTAAAGTATTTAGCGCAATCAGGTATTGCCATTTTGCTGGTGGAGCATTTATTGGGATTTATCAATAGTTTGACCAAGCGCGTCATCGTAATGAACGCAGGCAAAGAAATTTTTGAAGGGGATCTTGAATCTGCTGCCAGAAACCCTGAAGTCAACGCTGTTTATCTGGGAGGTTGAGCATGGATACCCTGTTAGAGGCTAATGCAATTAATGCGGGATATGGACAAATGCAAGTGCTATGGGATACTGACATTCATGTCGATAAGACAGAACGAGTGGTACTGTTAGGTGCAAATGGCGCGGGTAAAACAACCCTACTAAAGGCTGTGATGGGACTCATCCCCCTTTGGAAAGGAACCATTACATTTGATAGTGCGCACTTAGAGAAAAAAAGAACCGATGAAAGGTTTAAACGAGGAATTTCTTACATGTCTGAATCAGGGGTCATTGCAGGGCTAACCGTAGAAGAAAATTTGCGAATTGGCGGGTATTACTTACCCCGTCTCGTGCAAACACAACAACTAGAAAAAATGTACGAGCAATTTCCTGATCTTAAACAAAAACGAAAACATGCGGGAGGAAGTTTGAGTGGCGGTCAGCGCAAAATGCTAGGGGTAGCAAAAGCACTGATGAGCCAACCTCGACTATTAGTAATGGATGAGCCATCAGCAGGACTCTCACCTCTTTTCGTAAAAGAGGTAATTGACTTTCTGGTCAAGTCAACAGAAGAAGCCAACTTGTCGCTTTTGATTGCCGAACAAAATGTTAAATTCCTAGAAATTGCTGACCGTGTATACGTCCTTGACGGTGGCAAAATCACTTTTTCCGGCACTGTGCTCGAACTAGTAGCCAACGACGCGGTGAAAAGAGCTTATTTTGGACTGGAAGGCACTTAAAGATCAATGCCAACGCAATGGGTTCATACATCTGTCCATTTCAAAATCCATTGATTCAGCATACCAGTAAAAAGCGAAAGATTATTCAATGTGGTGAGGGGTGAATGTTTTATGGAGAAGTGCCCGCCAATCGTATGCCCGCCGGTGTATGAGTACCATGATAGCTATGTCCATCGTGAAGTACCCATCATTCAACCGGTCATCAAAGTTCATCGACACATTGTTGTAAACGTGCCGAAATACTATACTCAGCCCGTCACGAAAGATGTAGTGGTTGACCCAGGATGTCCAGGCGGAAATTGCTAAACCATTATTGCATCAACAGATGATATCATGCTATTCTCCATCTGTTGATGCATTCTTTATATTTAAAATCAAGAGGAACATCGAATATAGGAGGGAAACATGAGTATACATATCAGCGCTAAAAAGAATGAGATTGCAGACGTCGTTCTGTTGCCTGGTGATCCACTGCGCGCGCAACACATTGCTGACACTTTTTTTGATAATCCACTCTGTTATTCTAATGTACGAGGCATGCTGGGGTTTACCGGTACCTATAAAGGGAAAAAGGTATCCGTGCAAGGAACGGGCATGGGTGTGCCTTCGATATCAATTTATGTGCATGAATTGCTGGATAGTTATGGAGTTCAAACAGTGGTTCGCGTCGGCACATGCGGTGCATTGCAACCTTCTGTGCACCTTCGCGATATCATTCTCGCGATGAGCGCCTCTACTGACTCTCATGTCAATCGCCTGCGTTTTCAAACGATAGATTACGCACCAACTGCTAATTTCGAACTACTGATGCGAGCACACCAGGTGGCAACAGACAAAGGACTAGCCACCCATGTTGGCAATATTTTTACAAGCGATACTTTTTACAATGATGATGAGACTGCCGTACAAAAGTTGATCCAATACGGAACGCTAGCCGTGGAAATGGAAACCGCCGCTCTGTATACGCTGGCCGCAAGGGCGAAAGCTCGCGCGCTGGCCATCCTCACTGTCAGTGACCACGTGATAACAGGCGAATCAACTACCTCTGAAGAACGCCAACGTACGTTTAATGACATGGTTGAAGTAGCATTGAACGCCGCACTGTCCCGCTGACCCACGCAAGGAGTAATCAACTGCCAACAGCGCTTGATTACTCCTTTCTTTTTTGAAATAATTAACGTGAACTATGTGCCTGAATCCAAATGTAAAAGGTGTGTGTCCATTGAATCGTTTAGAAGAAATTCTGTCATTCAATCAAAAGTTTGTGGAAAATCACGAATACGAATCGTATCGCACCTCCAAATTTCCTAATAAAAAACTGGTGATTCTATCTTGCATGGACACACGGCTCAGTGATTTGTTACCTCGTGCCATGAATCTGAATAACGGCGATGCGAAGTTTATTAAGAATGCGGGGGCAGTGGTCTCTCATCCTTTTGGCAGCACCATGCGCAGTATCCTAGTCGCGGTCTTTGAACTCGGAGCGGAAGATGTTATGGTGATCGGTCATTATGGTTGTGGAATGGGCAGCATTGATCCAGATAAAACTTTCGAAAAAATGACGGAATACGGAATTTCTCGTGATACCATCTCTACCATCGAACATGCTGGCATTGACCTGCACGTATGGCTCAAGCGAATTGAATCGATTCCAGATAGCGTTCGCGAAAGTGTTAAGATGATTCGTAATCATCCCTTGGTTCCACAGTCACTACGATTACACGGACTGATCATGGACCCTGAAACGGGCAAACTGGATGTCGTGATCAACGGTTATCAAGCGTAACACTGCTCTTACGCTTGCTGGTGTTCAATCCAATGAGGCCACACATTTGCCAGTCAAGAGGTGGATAATCGGGGTAAACGTGCTTTTTTTCATACTGAATGCAGAAAAATTGCCGTAGCCTGATAGGAAAGCGTGTCGGTCAGTGCCAAGGTGTAGTAGGCTTGACTCTTACGCTTAATAATTCTCTACGGTTGAACTAAATGCCTTTAGTTCAACAACTTCACCATCATTGGTACGCATGTGATAAGACAGAGAATTCATATCTTTGGATGGGGTAGGCATGGATGTTAGACTTCGGGAACTGAGTTTAACCGATGGAATCGACGTATTTGAAATGCTGAAAGAAATACCACCAGACGAAAAAGGTTTTATGAATGGAGCACATATGCTTTCATTTGAGCAGTTTCCCTATTATTTGAAACAACAAGACGACTTTTCTAGGGGCATTAATTTGGATGGGAAGTTCGTTCCACAAACGACATATTGGCTCACAGTCGATGGAAACCCTGTGGGTATGGGCAAATTAAGACATTCCCTGAACGATAACCTTAGACGATCTGGAGGACACATTGGATACGCAATCAGACCTTCAGAGCGAGGTAAAGGCTATGGGAACATCCTTCTAAATGAACTGTTAAAAAAGGCGAATGAAAAAGGAATATCAGATGTTCTTTTGACAGTTAATGAGAACAATACGCTGTCCAGAAAGGTTATCGAAGCAAATAACGGACTATTGGAGTATGACTCAGATGGAAAGTGTAGTTATTGGGTGAAATTGCATTAACGGGTCGGTTTGTTCAATAGCAAACGACTTGAATCTAGTCATCTAATCAAGAGATTTATCAATTTATGAATTTATTGGTTAATTATAATTAGTGTATAGGTGCTGCTATTGAGCAGTAGAGGTGATGATTCAATAGAAAGGCATCTATTTTCGTGCATGCAAAATTGAGTTTATTGTATTGTACATGGTACTGTCTTTAAGTTGCCGGAATAGGCTCCATCCAGGATCAGTGTTTTGTTCAATGATCCAGAGACGTCCATTCCAGTCAAAGGCTAAGTCAAATCCGATTTGCCTGTACCTTTTATATCTATCCAACTTCCTGCAGGATTTATCACACAGCCCTACCATTTCAAGCTTGGTAACAGAAATTTGATCACTGTTCATATTCAATGATTTCTCAAGCGCTTCGTCTACTGTAAGAACATATCCTTTACTACGCTTATTCGTAATGATCCAACCCTCACCGGCTACTTTTGCAAGCATTCCCGCATACTCCCATTCGCCGTCCTTGTTCCGCATCATCAATAATCTAATATCAAACGGACGCCCTTCAATTGTTGTAATATGGATCCCCTGTTGTATCACTTGCCTCCTTTTTTCTTTTACTAATTTGTAGAGTTCTTGCACGGTAGAACACTGAACGGCTGCCCCCTTTACCTTGATAAATTGGTATCCTGAGGATCGTTTCATCACTTTGATCACACCTCTACCCTGATATCCATAATCCGGTTTGATGTAAACAGTCTGATATTTCTGAAGAAACGATCTTAGGGTAGATATGGTCAAAATGCTTGTGTCCGGTAAAGATTTCCGAATAAACGAGTTCGATGAGAAAAATTTCCAAGATGCCATTTTCCCCATTTTACCTCGTATCGTTTTTGATTTAGACATATGAATCCCCCCCCTGGATTTTCTTCCTGATTCAAAAATTTATGATTTTTGTTTAGTGAATGTTCATCACGATTTGACCCTCCATTAGCCTAATTACTCATACCCTCTACAAACATCTACACGTAATGTGTTCGCGTCACATTTACTACATCGCACAGGAGGTATTGGCGATGAAAAAAACCACTCAACTGAACCGTCTCATTCACGCACGGGATTTACAGTTTTTAATGGAGGCCCACAACGGTCTGTCAGCTAAAATTGTCGAAGAAACAGGGTTCAAAGGAATTTGGGCAAGCGGACTGTCAATATCCGCCAGCATGGGCGTCAGGGATAATAATGAGGCGTCTTGGACGCAGGTTTTAGATGCAATAGAATTCATGAGCGATGCCACATCCATACCAATTTTATGGGATGGAGATACCGGGTATGGGAACTTCAATAACGCAAGACGATTGGTCAAAAAATTGGAACAGCGAAATATTGCAGGTGTATGTATTGAAGATAAATTGTTTCCGAAAACCAATTCGTTCGTCGGTAGTGCGCAACCTCTTGCTGATGTGGATGAGTTCTGCGGCAAGATTCGGGCGATGAAAGACACTCAATTAGATAAAGACTTTGTCGTGGTGGCCCGGGTTGAAGCATTTATCGCGGGTTATGGATTGCAAGAGGCACTACGTCGAGCCGAGGCATATCGGTTAGCGGGTGCAGACGCCGTTCTCGTACATAGTAAGCGAACGGATGACACGGAGATTGAGTCTTTCATGAAGGAGTGGAATGGAAGGTTGCCGGTGATTATCGTGCCTACCACCTATTACGCCACCCCAACTGAGCGCTTCGTCGATCTCGGGATTAACGTTGTCATTTGGGCAAACCACAATTTGCGGGCCATGGTGGAGGCCGTTCAAAAGGTGTCAAGGAATATTTTTGTGGACAAGAGCCTGGTCAACGTGGAGGGTGCCATTGCAAAGCTTGAAGAAATATTCAGGCTTCAGGGGATGGAAGAACTTCAGGTGGCAGAAAAGAAATACCTCCCGAAGGCGGGAAAGGATGACCGTAAATGTTGAACACGAAAACATTCGGAAGAGAATTAAGCAAATTAGGATTCGAATTCTATACAGGGGTACCATGTTCATTATTGAAAAACTTGATTAACTATGCGATTAATGAGTGCGATTTTATTGCGGCAACCAACGAAGGAGATGCGGTCGCTATCGCATCAGGTGCATTCTTAGGCGGAAAAAAACAAGTGGTATTAATGCAAAATTCTGGTCTGACGAATGCTTTTTCACCGCTGGTATCGTTCAATTATCCGTTCGAACTGCCGATTCTCGGGTTTGTCAGTCTTCGAGGCGAACCGGGAACCCCGGATGAACCACAGCACGAACTAATGGGACAGATCACGACGCAACTATTGGACCTGATGCAAGTCAAGTGGATGTATTTGTCTGGTGAGATGGAGGAAGCAAAATGGCAACTGCTGCAAGCAAGGCAAAGCATCGATGGCAATGTACCCTTTTTCTTTGTGGTCAAAAAAGGGGCTTTTGACACAGAAACACTGGACAATAATCAATTCAGTGTGCGACGTAACCAAATCAAAATAGTAAAAAATTCAGTAGACCAGCAGCCTACCCGGTATGAAACGTTGACTGTGATTAACCGGTTGAAAGATGCGAGCACCGTACAACTTACCACTGCGGGAAAAACAGGACGAGAATTGCACGAAATCGAAGATTCATGTCAAAACCTATATATGGTAGGTTCAATGGGCTGTGTGAGTTCTTTCGGTCTTGGTCTGGCTTTGGCAAGAACCGATTTGAATATTGTTGTGATCGACGGCGATGGATCACTACTCATGCGCATGGGAAGTTTGACCACAAACGGGTACTATAGCCCGCCAAATATGCTCCATATTCTGCT